>CBDURV010000329.1:0-5310 GCA_965369495.1 uncultured bacterium | reverse complement strand
CCGAAGGGCGAGGTGCCGCCCGTGCCGACCCACTTGCTCCCGCCCTGGTGCCGCCCCTTCTGCTCCTCGAGCCGCTTGCGCAGCGTTTCCATGAGCTTGTCCCAGCCGCCCGCCGCCTTGACGCGGTCCATCTCCTCCTGGGTGAAATGGCGTTCGCCGAGCTGCTTGAGCCACTCCTCGGGCAGCGAGGCGAAGGGATCCTCGACGCGCTCGACACCTTCGAACCACTCCGCGAAGACACGATCGAAGCGGTCGATGTAGCGCTCGTCCTTCACCATGCAGGCGCGCGCGAGGTAGTAGAAGTGCTCGACCCGGTAGTCGGCGGCGCCTTCCCGCATCGCCTCGAGCAGCGTCAGATACTCCTTGAGCGAGACGGGAACGCCACCCGCGCGCAGACCGTAGAAGAACCCGGAAAACATCAGCGTCTACCGGCGCCTGCGACGCCTTAGTCCGAAGTACTCCGCCACCCGCTGCATGTCCTGCTCATTCTTGACCATCGAGCCGACGAAGGGCGGCACTTCCGCCTTGTCGCGCTGCTCCTCGAGGTCCGCCGGCGCGACGTCCTCGATCACCAGCAGGCGAATCCAGTCGAGCAGTTCCGAGGTGGACGGCTTCTTCTTGAGCCCCGGCACATCGCGCAGTCCGAAGAAGATGCCGAGCGCCTCGTTCACCAACCCCTTCTTGAGATCGGGAAAGTGCGCGGCAACGATCGAGGCCATCGTCGCTTCGTCGGGAAACTGGATGTAGTGGAAAAAGCAACGCCGCAGGAACGCGTCGGGCAGTTCCTTCTCGTTGTTGGACGTGATCATCACCGCCGGCCGTCGCTTGGCCCGCACCGTCTGCTGCGTCTCGTAGACGAAGAACTCCATGCGATCGAGTTCGAGCAGCAGGTCGTTGGGAAACTCGATGTCCGCCTTGTCGATCTCGTCGATCAGCAGCACGGTCGGCTCGTCCGCCTCGAACGCCTCCCAGACCTTGCCGCGCACGATGTAGTTGGCGATGTCGTGCACCTTGTCCGAGCCCAGTTGCGAGTCTCGCAGGCGCGCCACCGCGTCGTACTCGTAGAGCCCCTGCTGCGCCTTGGTCGTGGACTTGATGTGCCACGTAATGAGCTTCATGCCCAGCGACTCCGCGACCTCGTGGGCGAGGATCGTCTTGCCCGTTCCCGGTTCGCCCTTGATGAGCAGAGGTCGCTCGAGGCGCATCGATGCGTTGACCGCAACCTGCAGATCCTCGGTCGCGATATAGGTCGAAGAGCCTTCGAATCTCGATTCCATGCGGACTAGGGTACGCGGACTGTCCCGGCTTTCCCGCGCCGGCGAGTGTCCGCCACGGCCTGAATGGAGCGCGGAGTCACCTGGATGGCGCAGACATCACCGATCAGGCCGCGCGGTTTGAGCTCGTAGCCGCGTCCCTCGAGATCCCCCAGCAGCGCGGGCAGCGGCGAGCGGGAGTCCTCATAGAAGACGACATCCGGCAGCCACTGGTGGTGCACGCGCGCTGCCTCGACCGCATCCGCGAGCGGTTCCTGCTGGTCGAGCACGCGCACGATGATCTGCAGCACCGAGGTGATAATCGTCGATCCGCCCGGCGTGCCGGCGACGAGCACGACCCGGCCGCCCTTCGTTACGACGGTCGGCGACATCGACGAGAGCATCCGTTTGCGCGGCGCCACCGCGTTGGCCTCGGCACCGATCAGCCCATAGGCGTTCGGCACGCCCGGCTTGGCGGAGAAGTCGTCCATCTCGTTGTTGAGCAGGAAACCGGCGCCCGGCACCGTGATGAGCGAGCCGTAGCCGAAGTTGAGCGTGGTCGTAATGCTCACCGCGAAACCATCCGCGTCGAGCACGGAGTAGTGCGTCGTCTGCTCGCCCTCGCGCTGGGGGGCGGCGCCCGCGCTCACTTCGCTGCTGGGCGTCGCGCGGCCGTCGATCGTGGCGCGACGTTGGTCGGCGTACGCGGGCGACAGCAGCCACGCGCGCGGCACATCCCAAAAATCGCTGTCGCCCAGGTGCGCGGCCCGATCGGCGTAGGCGCGGCGCGCGCACTCGACGTAGCGCTGCACGCCGGCGGCGGTGTCGAGATCAACCGCGCCGGGCGGCCACCCGCTCAGCATGTTGAGCATCATGCCCAGGCAGATTCCGCCCGACGAGGGCGGCGGCATCGACCAAACCGTATGGTCGCGGTAGTTGACCGAAACCACCTCGCGCCACTTCGCCTCGTAGCCGGCGAGGTCGTCGTGCGTGATCAGGCCGCCGCCGCTTTGCATCTCCGCCACGATCGCGTCCGCTGTCGCGCCCTTGTAGAAGCCGTCGGGACCGTGCTCGGCGATGCGACGCAGCGTCGCCGCGAGTTCCGGCTGCCGAAAGCGCTCGCCCGCGCGGTAGCCGCTGCCGTCCGGCTTCAGGAACTGCTTCGCGGTGGCCGGGTGGCGCGACAACTTCTCCTGCGAGCGTGCGAGATCGGCGGCGAAGTCGGGCGAGACGACGATGCCCGCGTCGGCAAACGCGATCGCCGGCGCGATAAGCCGATCCCACGGCAGCGAGCCGTAGCGTTCGTGCAACGCCCACATGCCCGCGACGGAACCCGGCACGCCAACCGCCAGATGCCCGTAGCGGGATCGGTCTGCCACGACGTTGCCCTCGCCGTCGAGGTACATGTCGCGCGTCGCCGCGGCCGGCGCCGTTTCCCGGAAGTCCAGCGACGTCGCGACCGCGTCCTCCGGTCGGAAACTCACCGCGAAGCCGCCGCCGCCGAGGTTGCCCGCGGACGGATAGCAGACCGCCATCGCGAAACCGATGGCCACCGCCGCGTCGGCCGCGTTCCCGCCGGCCGCAAGCACCTGCAAGCCGACCTCGGTCGCGAGCGGATCGGCGGTGCTGACTGCCGCGCGCCGCACAACGATCGGAATCGACTTGGTGGCCGAACTGCAGGAGACCAGAATCGTCGAGAGCAGGACGCATATCGTCAAACGCATGCGTGAAATCCTAGGACAGACCCGACGCAGCTGCGTACTCTTGGATAGACCATGCACCGAACAGCCGCCGCTTTGCTTGTGATCGCCGCCGTTTCCGCGCGCGCGGACGAACCGTCCATCGCGGTTCAGATCTCCTCGAAGAGCCCGGATATGCGCGAGAAGGCGGCCAAGCGACTCGGTAGCCAGGGCGACAAGGCCGCCGTCAAGGCACTCATTCCGCTGCTGCGCGACAAGGATTGGGGCGTCCGCCTGGCGGCAACGCGCTCGCTCGCGCCCATCGGTTCCACGCCGGGCCGGGAAGCGCTCGTCAAACAGCTCTACACCGGCGCGACGAGCGTGATCCGCCTGGAAACCGCCAAGCTGCTGCGCAAACACGGCGACGCCGCGCTGTTGGCCGAGGTCGTCAAGAGCATGGGCCGCATCAAGCAGGCCAAACGCGTGCGCGTCATCGAAGCGCTCGGCGTGCTCGGCCCGCTCAGTACGGCGGTCGCCGTGCAGGCGCTCGGCAAGCAGATGCGCGTGGCCGATCCGCAATACCGCATCGCCGCCGCCCGCTCCCTGGGCGCCCTCGGGAAGGGACAGAAGGTCCTCATCAACGGTCTCAAGGACAAGGAAGACGAGGTGCGTTGGCTCTGCGCCGTCGCCCTCGCCAGCGTCAACACCGCCACCGCGCGGGACGCGCTCCTTGGCTGGATCGAGAAGGCGCCCGCCAAGCGACCCGCCCCCGGCTACGTGTTGCGCCGCGTGGGACGACGCGGCGCGAAGGTCAACGCGGCGGCACTCGGCGAGGCTATCGCGCAGGCACTCCCGAAAACGAAGCACGCCCGCTCGCTGCTCATGATCGCGTGGCACGGGCGACTGGAGAGTTGTGCCGAGGCGGCCCGCAAGCACCTGCGGGCGCGCGACCCACGGGCGCGCGCACTGGCGCTGCGCGTGACCGGGCTGGAGAAGGAGACGCTCGTCTGGAAGGACATCAAGAGCGCGATTACCAACAAGGAGGACGTCGTCCGATTCGCGGCGGCGACCGCCTACCTCGCGGCCGCCAAGGATCCGACCAAAGCGCTCGACGACGTGCTGCGCAGCAAGTTCGAGAACGTCGCCCTGATCGGCGTGCGGTTCGCGAACGACAACAAGCGCAAGGAGGCGGTGCCCACGCTGCTGGCCCTCGCGCGCGGGGAAACGGCCGCCAAAAAGGAGATGCTCCCGCGCGCCGCCGCCTGCGTCGCACTCGGCAGACTGGGCCGTGGCAAGGTCTACGAAGACCTCGTGGCCCTGTCGCGCAACCGCGCCTGGCAGGTGAGCGCGGCGGCACTGGAGGGCATGTTCTTCTGCTGGCGCAAAGAGGCGATCCCGCACTATCTGGAGTTCTTCGGCAGCCGCCATCCGGTCATCCGCAAGGTCGCGCGCGCCAACCTGATCTACATGACGCGCAAGAAGTTCAACAAGCGCGCGCCATACGACGAGTGGTGGAAAACGATCGGCCCGAAGTTCCATCTCGCCCACCCCGAGGACGTGCTCAAGCGGATGGAGAAGGACCGCAAGACGTACGGCTACGGGACGGATCCGCGCAAGTACATGCAGACGATCCTCTCGGGCACCGAGATTCTCGTGGTGCGTGGACGGTGGGATTTCGTCGAGAAGATCCTCGTCGAACTGGAGGTCAAGCACACCGCCGTCTTCGCGCAGAAGGTCAAGCAACTCGGCCTGTCGCCCAAGGAGATCGTGCTGGTCAACTGCGAGGGCACGACCGACAGCGTGACGGCGGAATACCTGCGCTGGTTCGTGGCGACCGGCGGCTACATGGCAACCACCGACTGGTCGCTGGTCAACGCTCTTACCCGCACCTTTCCCACCGTGATCGCCAAGTACGCCAAGCAGAACACCGGCAACGACAACGTGATCGTGGAACCGGGACTGCCCGGGTCGCCGCTACTCGAAGGCGCGTTCCCCTTCGGCGTGCAGCCCAAGTGGTGGCTCGAGGTGCAGGCGTTTCCGATCGTGATCAACGACCCGGTGCGCGCCGAGGTGCTGGTGGACAGCTTCGAGATGCTGTCGCGCTACGGCAGTTCACCCATGCTGGTCGAGTTCCCGGCGGGCCTCGGCAAGGTGATCCACTCGACGAGCCACTTCTTCCTCGCCAAGGAGGGTTTCAGCAACTTCGGCTCGGCGGCGCAGCGGCGACTCTTCGCGGCCGATCACCTCGGCCTGTCGATGAAGGAGATCCGCGAACTCGACGCGCGCGGCTTCTTCGACCAGATGAAGGACACCGCACCGATCAGCCGCAGCTACTCGATGTTCGTGATGCTGGTCAACTTCATCCGCGAAAAGCAGGC
>CBDURV010000328.1:0-5319 GCA_965369495.1 uncultured bacterium | reverse complement strand
ACGCGCATCGTGCTGGTGGCGCTGCTCGACGCCTACGACGAGGAAAAGCTGGAAAGCGGCGACGAGCGCACCGTGATGCGCTTCCACCCGCGCATCGCGCCGATCACCTGCGCCGTCTTCCCGCTGGTCAAGAAGGACGGCATGCCCGAGATCGCGCGCAAGATCGTGACGCGCTACCTCGACGAGTTCCCCGTCTTCTACGACCAGGCGGGCGCCATCGGCCGCCGCTATCGCCGCCAGGACGAGGTCGGCACGCCGTTCTGCGCCACGGTCGATGGCCAGACCAAGGAAGACGACACCATCACCGTCCGCGAACGCGACTCGATGGAACAGACCCGAGTCAAAATCGAAGCCCTAGGCGACTTCATCCGCGAACGCTCCCGCAACTTCTAAAGAGGTTAGCTCTGCGAACCGCGTAAGGTGTTTCCAGTGAAGGGTTTACACGCGGGGTTTGCACGCTTGGGTGTGCAGGTCAAGTTCGCGGTCTGCTACGGTTTGCAACGGAATGCGGGGGATGAGCATGGGTAGAGGCGGAGGTTCGAATGATCCAGCCGTCACCGTCCGACCCGCAGATCCTGCTCGCCCACACGCAGAGCCTGCGCGCCATCGCCAGGAGCCTGCTGCGCAACGAGGCGGACGTCGAGGACGTGCTGCAGGAGACTTGGCTGGCGGCGTTGCGCGCCAAGCCGGACGACGGGCGGCCGCTCGGCGGTTGGCTGGCGACGGTCACCCGCAACCTCTCGCTCATGCGCCTGCGCTCTCGCAGGCGGCAGGCCAAGCATGAACCGCAGGCCCGTCGCCCCGCCGAACCCGACGCCCCCACCGAAGTCGCGCAGCGGTTCGAGACCGCCCGCCTGCTCGCCGAAGCTGTAGCCGCCCTCGACGATCCGTACCGCGAGACGGTCCTGCTGCGCTACTTCGAAAACCTCACCCCAGCGGAGATCGCGCACCGCACCGGCGTTCCCGCGGGCACCGTACGCAGCCGCCTCAAGCGCGCGCTCGAACAACTGCGCGCTCGCTTCGGAGACCGTCGCAATGCCCTGCTGGCGCTGGCCGCGTTCGCCGGAGGCGCCGAAGCGGGTGCCACAGCGCTCTGGACGAAACTGCTGGTCGCGGGTGCGGCGGCCGGGATCGCCGCCACGCTCTTCGTCGCTCTCGGGAGCACGACCGACGAGGCGCCGCGGCAGCAGCGAGCGGGGACCCGCGTGGCAAGCGGCCCCCTGTCGGCTCGCACGGGAGACGACGAGCAGCCCACGCTCCCCACCGCACCCGTACGCGGCCGTGCCTTCGGCCCCTCCGGCGAGCCCATCGCGGGCGCCACGATCCACTTCGTCCACGCGGGCGAGATCCTCGCGAGCACGCAATCGGTCGACGGCGGAGCGTTCGCGTTCGACACCCCGCTGCTGGATCGCTTCGAGTTGATCGCCAAGGCATCCGGCTGCGGCTGGTCACGGACGCGCGCCTACGGTCGGCTCGGGATCGAGGTCGACCTTCGATCCGCCCCACCGGCAACGGGGTCGGTCATCGACCTCGAGGGGAACCCCGTCGCGGGCGCGCGTGTCGAACTCGTTGGCGTACCGCCCGCCGCCGTGACGACCGACCAGCAGGGGCGCTATTCGGTGGAGGCTTCGCGCAGCGCGCCGCTCATCCGCGTCTCGCATCCCGGCTACATGACGCGCATCGGCCGCCCCGGGGGCCGATTCGTGCTGGATCCAGGGACCGAACTGACCGGCGTCCTGCTCACAGCTGACGGGTCACGCGGGATTCCGGGTGCCACCGTGCGCTTCTACGGAGCGGAGCGCACGACGGCAACGACGGACCGGACCGGTCGTTTCCGCCTTCTGCACGGGATGCGCGATCGGTATCAAACCTACTACCTGCGCGTAGACGCGGGCCAACACGGCACGCTCTTCTTTCCCGACGTCCCGTGGACGCCAAGCCACGACCTCCGCATCCGCACCAAGCCGGTTCGGGTCGTGACGGGCCGCGTGCTGCATCGCGACACGAAGCAACCGGTAGCCGGCCTTCGTGTCTGGGCCAATCCGACCAACGAGATCGCGCACTCGTTCCCGATGGAGGCCGGGAGCTACGCGGCGGACACCACGGATGAAGACGGCCGCTTCCGGTTGGAGGGGATTCCCCGGCAACGTGTGACGATTGACTTCCGCCATCCGGAACTCTGCGCGCGCTGGAGTCCCGTAGCCACCGTTCAGCCCGGTGCGAACGACGCGGACTTTGAGATCCTCGTCGGCCCGCATCCGTTCGCCCACCTGCGTGTCGTCGGGCCGGATGGCCAGCCGGTGGGCGGCGCCGGAGTGCGCATCTTCGTCTCCAAACAGATCCCGGGCGATGCGCTCGGGCGCCACAACCCGTACGGTGCACGAACCGGACCGGACGGCTGCGCGCGCATCCGCCTCCACCGTTACTCGTGGAAGGTGCAGTGGGTCTTCGTCGCGATTCATCCCGACTACGAGCCGGTACGGGTCGACGCAACCGGCGAGCAGCCCCAGACGATCCGACTGACGACACCCGCAACCCCGTACGCAATCACCGGTACGGTCACCGATCCGGAGGGACGACCGATCCCGGGGGCAACCATCGGCAACGAGTTGCGGGCCTCTGAAAACGGGACATTCGTCATCCGGCGTCCGCCTGCACGGTCGCTCGTCGTCGCCGGTGCCGATGGGTTCCGCCCGACCGTGATGCGCGATGTACCACCCGGGGCGAACCTCCGTATCGTGCTGCGACCGCTGCCTCCGGTCATCCGGTTCCGCGGGCGCATCGTCGACCGGCGCGGCGACCCGGTCGCCGGCGCCGACCTCGCATTTCCGCGCCAAGGGGGGTGCCGCACCCAAGAGGACGGCACGTTTTCGATCAAGTTCCCGAAGCCGGGCTCCTACCCGATCCGATTCCCGGACCACCTACGAACGGACGTCGCGACGATCGACGCACCTTCGCACGGGACTGTCGAGATCGTCGTCACGCGTGAGCCGATGCCCAAGCGTGTCCTGCCGGCGCGCCTCACCATCGAGGGTCGGGTGCTCGATCACGCCGGGCGCCCGTTCCCACTCGGGACCAAGCTCGAGGTTCGAGCGCGGCACGAAAGCGGTGGAGGCTTCGATGCGACGGTGCGCGTGGATCTCGACGGTCGCTTCCTCATCGAGCACGTGCAGGCCGGCCGCTACGTCCTGCGCATGCGACAGCATCTAGGTCGCGTCTTCGAGCCGCTGAGCAACGTCGAAGCGGGCACGCGCGACATCGTCTGGCAACCGGTCGAGACGGGCGCCATCACGGGTCGCGTCTTCGCGCCCGACGGATCGCCGGTCGTAAACGTGAAACTCACCGCCGTCCCGCTCACGAAACTCGATCCCGACGGACTGCCGCGCTCCGCGCGCGACTACCCCGGCTGGGACGGACGTGGAGCCTACAGCGACGAGTCCGGCGCCTTCCGCATCGAGACGCTGCCGCGCGACCGCTACGTGCTCGTCGCGTATCACCAACAGCACGCTCCAACGCTCGTCCGCGACCTCGACTGGAAGTCGACCAACGTGCGCGTGGACCTGCTTCCAGGTCAGACGCTGCGCGGACGCGTCCTCGACGCCGAGGGCCACCCTTGCAAGGCCGAAGTCACCGCGCGCGACCGCTGGGGTTTCGCGCGGACGCTGTTCGCGCCGGACGGATCGTTCGCGATCCCGGGGCTAGCCGACGGGGATTGCGAGATTTCGGCGACCAATCGAACGCTGCACTCCCGCATGCTGCGCGTGCCCACGTCGAAACGGGACGTCGAACTCCGCCTCACCGGGTCTCCACCCAGAACGAAGTAGCTCTCCGAGAGAGCCCCTGTCCATCCACAAGACGTTGCGCGACAACGGGTTACGGCGTCGACATGCACATCTCGATGTGCAAAAACGCGATCTGCTCTGCTACGGTGTGCAACGCAGTGAGGGAGGTGTGCATAGAGAACGGCGGAGGAACGAATGATCCAGCCGCCGCAACCCGACCCCGACGTCCTGCTCTCGCACGCCCACAGCCTGCGCGCCATCGCCCGCAGCCTGCTCCGCAACGAAGCCGACGTCGAGGACGTGGTGCAGGAGACGTGGCTCGCCGCGCTGCGCGCGCAACCGGACGACGAAAAGCGAATTGGGGGTTGGCTCGCCACCGTCACCCGCAACTTCTCCCTCATGCGCCTACGGGCGCGCCGCTCCCGCACCACCCACGAGCCGCACGCTCGCGCCCCCGCACCCCCTGATTCTCCCGACACGGTGGCCGAACACTTCGAAGATGCGCGCATCCTTGCGGATGCCGTAGCGAAGCTCGACGAGCCCTATCGCCAGACAATTCTGCTGCGCTATTTCGCCGACCTGACACCCACGGAGATCGCACGCCAAACGAACGTGCCGGACGGCACCGTGCGCAGCCGCCTCAAGCGCGGTCTTGATCAGCTTCGAGCGATGTTCGCGGAGCGTCACGGCGGAGATCGGCGCGCCATGTTGCTAGCGCTGGGGGGTCTGGCCGGTCTCGGAGAGGCGGGCACCGCGGGAGGCTTGCTGGCGAAGCTCGTCATTGCGGGGGCGGCGGCCGGCGTGGCTACGGTGATCGCGGTGGGCAGCCTGCAGTCGTCCGAGAGCGATGCCGACGGGAGTCGCGCAGGATCTCCTCCCAACGCGCTTGCCGCGGCCGAGCAGGCTGCAGGAGAATCGACGCCCCCCATCAGCGCAATCGAGCTCCCCGCCATTCGCGGAACCGTCTTTGCGCCGTGGGGCGATCCCGCGCCGGGCGCGACCGTGACGCTCGCGTCATCCGACCAGAGATTGGCGCAGACCACCTCGGACAGCGCCGGTGGTTTTGCGTTCAGCGGAATCGAACTCGATCCAAGCGACAACCCGCGCGCCCTCGAACTCACCGCGCGCGCGCCCGGGGTCGGAGTCGGCGGTACCCCCGTTAGGAACGAGCACGACGGCATTGAGATCGCTCTGCGTGCCCTCTTCGAGCGCAGCGGCGTCGTCGTTACGCCCGAGGGTGCACCCATCGAGGGCGCGCGGGTCGGAGAACGATACTTCGACAACTCGGTACTCACCGACCGCGAAGGGCGCTACCGTGCGATGACGATGTCCGCCCAGATCACGGCCCACCACCCCGACTACGCATCCGCCGAGGTCGTCGGCGGCGGGCGCATCGTGCTTCATCCGTGGTCGGTGCTGCAGGGCGTGGTCGTGAGCCACGACGGTGCACGGCGAATCGCCGACGCCGAGGTTTCGTTCTCTAAATACTAACTCGTCTTGCCCGCCGACTTGGTTCACATAAACGATAGGCATACCT
>CBDURV010000327.1:0-5320 GCA_965369495.1 uncultured bacterium | reverse complement strand
GTGCCGATATAGCCGACCAGCGCGGGCACGATCGCCTCGCTGTCGAAACGCGCGAGCGCGCCGACCGGCATGTTGATCCAGCCCTGCGTGCCGTCCCGCTCGATCGAATACTGCGCGCGATCGAAACCCTGCACGATGCGCGCCCCGAACTCCTCCATCGCGCCGCCGATGAAATCGAGGCTGTTGACGAAGCTCTGATCGAGGCCGAAATCGAACCGCTCCAGATAGCCGCGCATGCCATCCGGATCGCTGTAGCTGAGATCCAGGCGCACCGCGTCGCGGCTGGGCGTCAGCTCGATGTTGTACTTGCCACCGGCGTAGACGCCGAGTTGGAGCTTGACCAGCATTGCAAACGTGGCCTGGAACTCGTGCGGCTGGGCGAGCGACATCTGCATAACCTTGGCGAGGTTGTCGGCGTAGACCATGCCGAGGTACTTGCGGCCCGCCTCGCAGCAGAATTGGTCGCGCTCTTCCAGACGCACGTTTTCGCGGCCCAGTTCGTAGAGCGCCTCGATCTGGTGGTAGAAGACGGAGTGCCCCGACTGTTCGATCGCGCGGTAGTAGTCGGCGCTGCCCTCGCCCCGGTTCTCGACGATGGCCTCCATGACTTTCGCTTCGGAGTCGAGCGTGTCGGACAGCTCGATGATCGTCTGCACCAGAGCTACGGCGGCTCCGTACGGGCTGCGGTCATCAAGACCCCAGCCACGCCCTTCGGGACCTGTCGGTCCGGCGCGTCCCCCTGCGTCCGGTGCCATCGTCGGTGTCATGATATTGAAATCCCCCAACGGAGCGTTAGCACTTATCGTGCCGCTTCAAGCTCGGCAATCGCCAATTCGCACGTCTTCCGCGTTACCACAAGCGTTTCACGCTGGGGTTCGGTTCCGCGCGCGACGGTTATCTCAATGGGTTGCGCGACACCGCGGGAGATCTTGGACTTGGTACCTGCCGCGGCCCGGGAGATATGCACCGTCACCGTAGTAACGCCCTCGCGCTCGAACTTCAGCATCGCGCGGCCGTCCACCACGGCGGCGAAGCCCGACGGTTCGTCACGCCACACCTCGAACGTGTACCCGCTGGGCAACACATACGATCCACTCGTGACTACGAACTGCACCGCGTAGACCGCGACATCATGCTCCCGCCGCGCGTGCAGGATCAACGCGAGCGACGGCAACAGGAAGAGCAGCGGCAAGAGACGCTTCATTATTCTTGTGCCTCCGAAACGCGGGCGCCGTCGGTCAACGAGGTGGGCGGCGCGACAATCACCATCTCGCCGTCCCTGACACCCGAGCGCACTTCCACCTCGCGATCATTCGAAAGGCCCAACTCGACATCGACAAGGCGCGCCCTGCCGTCGCGGGCAACGAACACGCGCCACCGGTCGCCGCGCACCCGCATGAGGGCCGCACGAGGAATGATCACGACGTCTTTGCGCTCGCCGATAAATATCCGAACACGAACGCGGAACCCCACGCCAATCGGCGCCGTCTTCGCGTTGGGTTCAGCCAGGGCGATGCGCACCTTCACGCGCTGTTCCTCGACGCCCAACGAGGAGAGCTTGGTCACCGCCGCGGGCTCGACCCGTTCGACGATGCCCCTGCGCGTCTCGCTCCCCAGCGACTCGCCGTAGATCTCCACTTCGCATCCGGCCCTCGAGGCGACGGCATCGCGCGACAGGAGTTCCGCCGTGACCTGGAGTTCGCCGAGATTTCCCACCTCGATCAGGGGTGTTCCGGCGGGCAGCACGCGCTCATCCTCGACATGGCGCAGGAGCACGACGCCGTCGATCGGACTGACGATCCGCACGCGGGCGAGATCGCGCTCCGCACGCTCAAGTACGACGCGCGCTTCCGCGAGCTGTTTCTCGGTCGTCTGCGCGCGCATCTTCTTGAGAATCAACCACTCCTTGAGGTAGCTGGGGAACGTATCGAGGGCGATGTCCATGAACTCGGCCGCCTCGGCGATGAGCTTGTTGGAAATCAGCCCGACATCCGCTTCCGCCAGGGCCATGCGCGCCTGCTGCAGCGACTGCTCACTGGCCGCACCGGACTTCTTGGCGTCCTGCTGCGCTTTCAGGTTCCACTCGGAGTACTCGCGCCGCGCCGCGCTCGCCCGCACCCGCTCCTGCGCCGTTTTCACGATCGCTTTCATGGACCGGGAAATCCCGTCGAACTCGCGGAGCGAAAGATCTTCGAGCTCGTTGCGCGCCTGGACCGCGAGGTCCGCCTCGAGCCCCTCGACGCGGGCGCGCGCCATCTGGACCGCGAAGCGCAGTTCGGTCGCGTCCAGCTCCGCAAGCACCTCGCCCTTCTTGACCCTGTCGCCCGGCCGCTTGGTGATCGGCAGGATGCGACCGTCCAGCGGCATCGCCAACCGGTGCGTCTGCGGCAACGACGTGCGGGCGCGCTCCTCGACGTACGCGCGCAGCGTGCCGCGTCGGGCGACCGTCATCGGCACGCCGGTCGTTTCGAGCATGGAGCCGGCGACGCCCCAGCCGATCAGGGCCACGACGACGACGGCGACGAGAATCTTTGCCTTCACGGAATCACTCCTTGGCTCCCAGTTCCCGGAGCCAGTCCATGCGCTTGATCTTGCGGAATACGACCGCCTCCGCGAGGAGCACGAAAAGCGGCGCGACGACGAGGGTCGCGATGTAGGAACGAACATTCACGACGCAGGGCATCGAGTAGAGGTCGTTGCTCAACTGCAGCGAAAGCCCGTAGACGAGTCCGTAACCGATGCCAAGCCCCAGCACGCTCCCGGCGAGGTTGAGCGTGAGGCTCTGGCGCAGGAACATCACAGAGATCGCGCGATGGCCGTAGCCGAGCGCGCGGAAGGTGGCGATGTCGCGCCTGCGCTCCGCCACCGACACGAGCGAACTGTTGAGCACCGAGCCGAAGAAGATGACGCCCGCGAAGACGATGATCACGTAGGTCATCACATCCATCTGCGCGATGAATTCGCTGTGCAGCCGTTCGCGCGCCTCGCTGGTCATCGCGACGCCTTCCACCTCCGGGTAGCGCTTCAGGTCGCGCAGGAACGCGGCCTTTTCGCCGGCGGACTGGGCCACCGTCAACTGCACGCTCGTCAGATCGCTCTCCGCCCCGACCAGGCGGTTGAGGTAGGCGCGGTCCGCGTAGATGGCGAGACCGATGACGCTCTCGATAATGCCGGTAACGGGCACGTCGTACCGCCGCCGCTCCCCCTTGATCGGCTGGAACGAAATCGTCTCGCCCGCCTTCACGCCGAGTTCGTCGGCGAGGCGGTCCGGCAGCAGGATGCCCGCGTCCGGCAGGATCACCGGCTCGCCGTTGCCATCGTGGGGCACGGTGAGTTTGGCGCCGCGCGAGACACCCGTGATCGCCATGCGTTTGCGGACGGCGCCGTTTTCGAACACACCCGCCACCGCGAAGATCGGTTCGGCCGACTCGACGCCCGTCAGGTTGCGGACGGAGACGAGGGCGTCCTCGCCAAGTTCGCTGCGCAGCGCCAGTTCGTAGTCCGCCTTCATCACCGACTCGAACTGGAAGTCGAGCATGAACTCCATCGAGTCCTTGAGACCGAAGCCCGCCAGCAGCAAGCTCGCCCCGAGCGCGGAAGCGCCGACACCGGCAAGCGTGCGCGCCTTGCTGCGTCCGATGTCACGCAGGACGATACGCCAGCGCCAGTCGAGTCGCTTCCAGAACGCGCCCCAGCGCTCGAAGAGGCTCGCGCCGCCGACGACCGAGGTCATGGAGCGCATCGCGTCGGCCGGTTGGAGCGCGAGGATCATGCGCACGCCGCGAAGCGTTCCCAGCACGGCGCAAGCGACGGCCGCCGCGAGCGCGTAGGCTACAAGATCGGGCTGGAAGTGCGCCTCGAGCGTCGGGAAGTTGAAGTACTGCCGGTAGACGGTGACCATTCCGACCGTGACGTAGTAGGCGCCCACCGCACCGATCACGCCACCCATCGTTCCGACGATCACGCCGTACTTGATCATGTGGCCGAGCAGGCTCGAGTTGGGAATGCCGAGCGCCTTGAAGGTGCCCAGAATCACCCGCTCGTTTTCCACCATGCGCGTCATGAGCACGTTGAGCACCAGCGCCGCCACGGCGAAGAAGATGAGCGGCAGGAACGAGGCCATCTGTTTGAGCCCCTGCAACTCCGCCGTAAGCGTCAGGTGCGATACCTGGTCCTCCAGCGGCGTCGCGGCGAAGACGCCGTACGCGTCGAGTCGGTCGCTGATTTCGTCCACGACCGCGCGCGGATTGCGCACCCCCTGCACGAACCGGCCGACGATGCTGTTGGCGGCGCCTTGGAAATCGAAGACCTCCTCGGCGTACTCGCGCTTGACGAAGAAGAGTCCGTAGCCGGCAGCATCGGGCGTGAGTTGGCCCGGTGGCATGAGATAGGCGTGCTCCGCGCCGATGCCCTCCCCCACGACGACGAACTCGCGCCGCTGCCCCTGCGTGGTGAGATGCAAACGCGAACCGGGCGCGAGGTGGTGTGCGTCCGCGAAGGCGGGCGAAACGATGATCTCGTTGCGGCGACCCTCGGAGAAGTAGCGGCCACGGCGCAGCAGGATGTCGTTCGTGATCGGGCCGGGCCGGTTCGGCAGGCTCATTACCAAGCCGCTCACGGGCCGGTCCAACCCCTTCAGGTCCACGACGGCGGGGAACTGGATGCGGGTGCGGACCGACGCGACTTCGGGAATGTCCAGCAGTGCGGTCGCCTCGGCGATCGGTACCTTCTTCACGTCGATCCAGAAGTCGGCCATGCGGCAACGCGCGTAGTAGTCGGCGCGCGCGGTTACCAGCGCGCGGTGCGTGGCGAGCAGCCCCACGAAACAGCTCGTCCCGATGGCCACGATGGCGACGATCGCCGCGATCAGCCCCTTGGAACGGGCGATCTCGCGCAGAAGCTTGCGATCGAGAACCCTCACCAGTCGATGTCCGCAACCGCCACGCGTGTTGTGTTGATGCGCTGTTCGACCACGCGCCCCGAGTCGATGCGAATCACCCGGTCCGCCAGCCCGCCGACGGGAACCGCGTGGGTGATGACCACGATGGTCATGTTCAACTCGGCGTTGAGCTTCACGACCAGATCGAGGATGGTCCGGCCCGTCGTTGAATCGAGCGCACCGGTCAACTCGTCGCACAACAAGAGCCTTGGTCGCCGCGCCACCGCACGCGCTACCGAGACCCGCTGCTGCTCGCCGCCCGACATCTGCGACGGAAAGTGGTGCGCGCGGTCCGCCAGCCCGACAAGCCGCAACGCCTCCGCGGCCTCCATGACGTTGTCGAGCCCCTCGGTCGCCACCTCCACGTTCTCCTGCGCGGTC
>CBDURV010000326.1:0-5328 GCA_965369495.1 uncultured bacterium | reverse complement strand
CGTGATGCCGTGGGCCTCGTAGTCGACCTTGTCCGGCGAATCCGCGTAGATGACCTTGATGAAGTGGCCGTTCGCGATCAGCGCCTGGTTCTCCTCGTCGATCGTGATCGAGCCCGCGAAGCGGCCGTGCACGGAGTCGCGCCGCAGCAGGCTCGCGCGCTTGTGGAGTTCGTTGTCCGCGCCGCCGCGCACGACGATGGCGCGCAGCCGCAGCGCGTCGCCCTTGCCGGTGCGCTCGATCAGCAGGCGCGCGAGCAAACGACCGATCCGACCGAAGCCGTAGAGCACGATGTCCTGGGGCTTCTCGATTACGCGTTCGGGCAGCTCCTCGCATCCGCTCATCCGATCGCGAACGAACGCGGCCACGTCCGGCGACCGCCCCCCGCGAATCCACCCGACGGCGAGCTTGCCGAGGTCGACGCGGCACGGCCGCAGCGTCATCTTCGAGACCTCCTCGAGCAGCGGGAACGTGTCGTGGATCGAAAGCTCACCCTCCTCGACCTGCCGCACCCAGCGATGCTCGCGCAGGATGTCGATAGGCGCCTTCTCGATGAGTGGGCGCCCGTACATGATCACGACGACCGCTCGGTCGCGGAAGAGGCCCCCGATGATCGGGAGCGCGGCCTCGGCGAGCTGGACGCGTTCGTTCCAGTCGTGGAGGTGACGATTGGCTAGTTCTTGGCTCATGTTTTTGAGGGTTCGCCGCGGGCAGACGACCGGTGGCGAGGGGCAAAGGATGTTATCAACCCGCACGGCTTGCGCGGTCGCTGAACCTCGACGCCACGACCGACGAACGTGGTCCGGCTGGGTTTTCGTTACGGACAGGCGTCGGCAAGTTCGCGGCCCCGCAACCGGTTCGCGTGTTAGTATATGCGGATATGCACATAGCCGCACAGCGCGAGAGGAGCCGCAGATGACACGCTGGAGCCTCTCCATCCCGGACAGTACGGACCGCCTTGTCCGAGTGTTTCTCGCCCGCGCGGGCATGAAGAAGGGCGACCTCTCGGCGTTCGTAGGGGAGGCCGTGCACTCCGAAGTGTTGCGGCGATCCGCACGCCAACTTCAGGAGCGAGACCCCGACCTCCGCGACGAGGAAGCCACGGAACTGGCAAGGAGCTTGGCAGCGCTTGAGATGGGTCTCGAGGACATGCGCGAGGGACGATCCCAACCGGCGAAGGAGGCAATTCGGGAAATCGCCGCCGAGCTCGGAGTTGACCTGGACCGATGACCTTCGAGGTCCTCATCGCGGCCGGCGCCAAGCACAGGATTCGCGAGCAAGCGTTATGGATCGCCACCGAGCAGGCCGGCCCCCGGGTCGCCGCCGACTGGCTCAAGCGAATCGACGAATCGATCGACAGCCTCGCGACCATGCCGCGCCGGTATCCGCTCGCGAGAGAGGACAGTTGGTGCGACTACGAGGTGCGCCAAGTCTCCATCGGCCAGTTCGTCCTCCTGTTCACCATCCGCGGTGACGAACAGCAGGTCTGGGTCGTGCACGCGCGCCACGGGCGCCAACTGACCCGGCCGCACGACTTGCCGCCGGACATCGACTTCATTGGCCGCGACGCCTGATGGCGGCCGCATGGCGCGCCGCCGCCCCTTTCAATTCAGGGCGTCGCGTGAACCACCAAGGACTTACGGCGACGAGTCGTCCGTGTGGTCCGCCTAGTACCGGAATTTGCACCTCAGATGCACATCCAGAATGCCCCTGAACGGACATCTGGACAAACAGGCACCGACCAGCCGATCCTTACCCTAGAGGCGCTTCTGGCGCTGAGGCACTGGCTCGACGCTCATTGCTCGGACGTCGGGGCGCACTCTGCGGGAGACTCGTTATGCAGCTCCGCGCCCGAGATTCTGGCGGCGCCGATGTCCCCCCCCGCCCGTGGCGGAACCGCCCGCGGCGCCTTCGGGCCGACGTCCGCTTGTATGGGAGACGCTGGGACCCACCCGGCGCCGCCGGTTGATCGCGGTGCTGGCCGCGACGCTGGAGCGCAGCGTGCCCCGCAACGAAGGAGACGGCGATGACCCAGACCGCCGCGCAGCAACCGGCGATGGGGATGATCGCATCGCACAAGATCCAGCCGCGCCACCTCGCGCGCCAAGCGGTCGTGTACGTCCGCCAGTCCACGCTGCAGCAGGTCCAGCGGCACCGGGAATCGACGCGCATCCAGTACGGGTTGCAGGACCTCGCCGCGCGCCTCGGCTGGCCGCGCGATCAGATCGTCGTGATCGATGAGGACCTGGGCGTCTCCGCCGCGTCGAGCGAAGGACGGTCGGGCTTTCAGCGGTTGCTGGCCGACCTGGCGCTCGACCGCGTCGGGCTCATCCTGGGTGTGGAGATGTCGCGTCTGGCGCGGTCGTGCAAGGACTGGTATCAGCTGCTCGAACTCTGCTCTGTTTTCGGCACGCTGATCGGGGACCTCGACGGGCTCTACGATCCCGCGCAGTACAACGACCGGCTGTTGCTCGGCCTGAAGGGCACGATGTCGGAGGCGGAGCTGCACGTGCTGAAGCAGCGGCTGGAGCAGGGACGGCTGGCGAAGGCGCGGCGCGGCGAGCTGGGCCGTCCGGTGCCGATCGGGTACGTGCGTCGGCCGTCGGGCGACGTGGCGCTGGACCCGGACGAGGAGGTGCGCGCGATCGTGCGCCTGATCTTCGAGCAGTACGAGCGGATCGGAACCGCGTGCGGTGTCGTGCGGTCTTTCGCGGTGCAGGGCATCCGGGTCGGGGTCCGTCTCGCGTCGGGTCCCAACAAGGGCGAACTGGAATGGCGGCGCCTGAATCGGCAGACGCTGCTCCAGCTGCTGAAAAACCCGACCTACGCGGGCGCGTACGCCTATGGGCGGCGCGTGACGGACCCGCGCAAACGTACGTCGGGGCGTCGCGGGACCGGGCGCGTGGTCGCGGCGCGGGAGGACTGGCTCGCGTGCGTGAAGGACCGATTGCCGGCGTACATCACGTGGGACGACTACGAGCGCAACGTGGCGCAGCTCAAGGCGCACCGGAGCGTGGCCGCGGAACCGGGCGCGCCGCGCAAGGGTGCTGCGCTGCTGGCCGGCCTGGTCTATTGCGGGCGCTGCGGAGCGCGCTTGCGGACGCGCTACCAAAAACGCGCGTACCCTCGCTACGAGTGTCGGCGGGAACACGACGACTACGGCGGCACACCGTGTCAGGGTCTGCCGGCGCGCATCCTCGACGCCGAGGTGAGCCGGCTCGCGCTGCAGGCCCTGGCGCCGTCGGCGCTCGAGGTCAGCCTGCGCGTCGGCGAGGATCTCGAACGCGCGCGCGCCGAGCGGGAGACGCGCTGGAGTCGGCGCCTTGAGCGCACGCGGTATGCGGCGGAGCGAGCGGCGCGGCAGTACCACGCGGTCGAGCCCGAAAATCGACTCGTGGCGCGCACGCTGGAGGCGGCATGGGAGGAGCAGCTGCGCGCGCATCGGCAGCAGGAGGAAGAGTACGAGCGGTCCTGCCGAGAACAGCCGCGCACCCTGACGGACGAGGAGCGCGCTGCCGTGCGCGCGCTGGCCGATGACCTGCCCGCGCTGTGGACCGCGCCGACGACGACCGTCGCGGACAAAAAGGCGATCCTGCGGCTGGTCGTCGAGCGCGTCGTCGTGACGATCGAGGGCAAGACGGAGTGGATGGAGGTGCGCATCCATTGGGCCGGGGGTCGGCAGACGTACCGGCGTTTGCGGCGCCCGGTCCGACGCATGGGTCAGCTGTCCAGCTTCGCCGAGCTGCGCGAGCGTCTGCGCATCCTGAACGGCGAGGGTCTCGACGCCCCCCGGATCGCGGAGCGACTCAACGCCGAGGGCTGGCGGCGCCCGAAGCGCGGCGCGCGCTTTACCGGGCGCGTCGTGCGGCGCCTGCTGGCGCGCACGGGCATCGCGCAGCGGCGGCGCCGCGGCGATCGCAGCGAACTCGGCCCGGACGAGTGGTGGCTCCCCGATCTCGCGCGCGAGCTGGGACGCAAGGTCGACACGGTCTACAAGTGGGTCTACCGTGGCCGCATGCGCGCCCGCCAGCTGGACGGCCCGCGGGGACGATTGGTCGTCTCGGCCGGACCCGACGAACTCAAGCGGCTTCGGAACAGGCCGCCCCGAGCGCCTGTCCAGAGTGTCCACGGAGGTGCATTGTGAGTGGTGAGTTTCGGATTCACATCGGAGCCGACTGCCTGCGCGCGAGGTAGAATGGGGGCGTGGACTACAGAGAGATCATCGTCATGGAGCCGGGGAAGCGGAGCGGAAAGCCCTGCATCCGGGGCCTTCGTATCACCGTGTCCGACGTGTTGCAGTATCTCGCAGCCGGGATGACGGAGCAGGAGATCCTCGAAGACTTCCCCGAACTCACCCAGACCGACATCCGCGCGTGCCTCGCATTTGCTGCGGACCGTGAACGCCGCCTCACCCAGCTCTCCTCGTGAAGCTGCTCCTCGATCAGAACGTCTCTCGAAGGCTTGTCGCGGCGCTCTCCGATCTGTTCCCCGACTCGAGCCACGTCGCGCTCTGCAACCTCGAACGAGCCGATGACGACCGCGTATGGAAGTTTGCAAAAGCGGAAGGCTTCACAATCGTCACGAAGGACACCGACTTCCACCAGCTTGCGCTGTTCCGGGGTCCGCCGCCCAAGGTGATCTGGGTGCGCCTCGGAAACTGCCGCACACACGACTCGAGGCGCTCGTGCGCACCTGCGCCCCGGACATCGCGGAGTTCGACGATGACCCCGAGTCCGCGCTCTTGATCCTGCCCTGAGTGCGTCGCGGAAAATTGCGCTCCCCGATGCACCCCGCGATGGTTCGGGATGCACCTCGCCCTGCACTTGTTGAGATTCGTCCGTGCGCTCGCGACCGACCGCACGCGCCTCGCGCTCGAGAACCTCGCTCTCCGCGGGCAGCTGGCCGTCCTGAAGCGCAGCGTAGAGCGGCCGAAGCTCTCCATACCCACGGCGACATCGGCGATGCGCAGTCTCGAGCGCACCGGCATCGTGCGCGAGATGACGGGCAAGCGGCGCAACCGCATCTACGGCTACGAGCAATACCTCGACATCCTGGGCGAGGGCACCGCCGTTTCCGCCCCGGACGAAAAACCTGAGAAACCCGACGCTTCCTGACAAGCAGCCTCGAACCCACGTTCGCCGACGGGATCATCGAAAGCCCCCGGAGCGAGACGTGTGGAGGTTGCGTGACGAGTCGTCCGTATAGTCCGTGTAGTCCGCCTAGTATCGGAACTTGCACATCAGGCGCGCATTGGCGATTCAGGTCGACAGGCGATCTGTACAGAACCATGTACAATCTGTCGATACGCTCGACAGAGACTACCCATGACC
>CBDURV010000325.1:0-5329 GCA_965369495.1 uncultured bacterium | reverse complement strand
GGGTCGACGAGACTCATGACGTTCCTAGGCCGTATCGCGACGGCGACGCTTGCCGCGAGTCGAACGGGTTCCGGTCTCGTCCTTCGGCGGCGTCACCGACGGCGTGGAGCCGCTGGGCTCCTCGTCGCGCTCGACGCAGCGCACCGGCTCCTCGCCGCGGTAGGCGGCGCCCGAGACGACATAGCGCGCGATGTCCGTGCGCTCCGGCAGCTCGAACAGGATGTCGCGCAGGAACTCCTCGACCAACGATCGGATGGCGCGCACGCCGGTTTCGCGGTTGATGGCGGCTTCCGCGATTTCGCGCAGCGCGTCCTGCTGGATCTCGAGCGTCGTGCCCTCGAGCTCGAAGTACTTCTGGTACTGGCGCACGATGGCGTTGCGCGGTTCCACCATCACCCGTACGAGCTCATCCGCGCCGAGCGGGTCGAGCGTCGTGATCGTGGGCAGGCGTCCGACGAACTCCGGGATGAGACCGTAGCGCAGGAGGTCTTCGGTTTCGAGCTGCGGCAGCAGCTGGGCCAGCTGGTCTTCCTCTTCGGTGACTTCGTCCTCGGAGAACCCGATGCGCTGGCGGCCGATGCGCTTCTTGATGACCTCTTCGATACCGCTGAACGTTCCGCCGCAGATGAAGAGGATGTTGGTCGTATCGAGCTGCAGGTACTGCTGTTCGGGGTGCTTGCGACCGCCCTGGGGCGGAATGTTGGCGACGGTGCCCTCGATGATCTTGAGCAGCGCCTGCTGCACGCCCTCGCCGCTTACGTCACGCGTAATGGAGACGTTGGCCTGCGTCTTGGCGATCTTGTCGATCTCGTCCACGTAGATAATGCCGCGCTCGGCGCGCTCGCGGTCGAAGTCCGCCGTCTGCATGAGGCGCAGCAGGACGTTTTCCACGTCTTCGCCCACATACCCCGCCTCGGTCAGCGTGGTGGCGTCGGCGATGGCGAAGGGCACGTCCAGCAGGCGCGCGAGGCTGCGGGCGAGCAGCGTCTTGCCCGAACCGGTCGGGCCGACGAGCAGGATGTTCGCCTTCTCCAGCTCGACGTCGTCGCTCTTGAGGTTGGAAAGCACGCGGCGGTAGTGATTATAGACCGCCACCGCGAGCGTCTTCTTGGCGCGCTCCTGGCCGATCACGTACTGGTCGAGGAACTCGACGATTTCGCGCGGCGTGCGGGTCTGGAGCGTCGTGCTCAGCGACGGTCCGCTGGTCGGCGCCGAGCGGCGCTCCTCGAGCAGGATCGTGTTGCACAGCTCGATGCATTCGTTGCAGATGTAGATCCCCGGCGGGGCCGCCACCAGTGACTCCACCATGTGACGGGACTTGCCGCAGAAACTGCAGCGCTCGCTATATCCCTTTGCGCGCGACTTCGCCATGCCCTCTCCAGTCTAGCTCAATGCCACTTTGATCAATCGACCCGAATGGGGCTAGTCCTTCTTCGCCTGGGCCTTGTCCGCCAGGGGCTGCAGCACCTCGTCCACGAGACCGTATTCCTTGGCCTGCTGCGCGCTCATGAAAAAGTCGCGGTCGGAGTCGTGCTCGATCTCCTCGGGCTTGCGACCGGTATGGTGCGCGAAGACGTCGTTCATTTGGCTGCGCAGCTTGACGATTTCCGCCGCGTGGCGCTCGATGTCCGCCGCCGTGCCGCCCACGCCGCCGCTCGGCTGGTGAAGCATCACGCGGCCGTGGGGAAGAATGAACCGCTTGCCCTTGGTGCCGGCGGCGAGCAGCAGCGCGCCCATCGACATCGCCTGGCCGATGCAGTAGGTGGCGATGTCGCAGTGCACGAACTGCATCGTGTCGTAGATGGCCATGCCGTCCGAGATGTAGCCGCCCGGCGAGTTGATGTAGAGCGAGATGTCGAGCTTCTTGTTCTCCTTCTGGAGGAACAGAAGCTGGGCGATCACGATGTTCGCGACCGTGTCGGTAATCGGCGTGCCGACGAAGACGATGCGGTCCTCGAGCAGGCGGGAATAGATGTCGTAGGCGCGCTCACCTCGGCCCGTCCGTTCGATGACGGTCGGGATGAAGACGTTCGCTTGGGGGTCGGAATCGAGGCGGTAGTCCATCAAGGTACTTTCGTGTAGTGGGTTCAGGCGTCCTTAACGGTGACCTTCTTGCGTAGCTTGTCGCGCGCCTTGGTCTCGCGGAGCTGGTTGCGCAGCGTGCCGAGGCGGCCGGAGTCGCGCAGCGAGGTGTACATCTCCTCGGGCGTCTTCTGGTTGTACATCGCGATCATACCGACCGCGTTGCGCACCTCCGCCTCGGTGACGATCACACGCTCCTTCTCGACGATCTTGTCGAGGACGAAGAAGCGGCGCAGTTCCGCCTGCGACTCTTCGCGGCGCGCGGCCTTGATCTCGACGATCTTCTGCGCGATCTCCTCTTCGCTCCTGTTTTCCTGCTGGAGCGAGTAGGCGACGCGCGCGGCGAGTTCGTCTACTTCCTTGGCGATGAGCTCATCGGGCAATTCGAAGTCCGCCTTCGCGATCAGCTGCTCGAGGGCGAGGTCCTCGATCTGCTTGTCGCGCTCGCGCGACTTGCGGGTCTCGACCTGCTTGCCGACGGTCTCGTTGAGTTCGTCGAGGTCGTCGTAGTCGAGCGACTTGGCGAATTCGTCGTTCACCTCGGGCAGATCGGGGCGCTTGATGTCGAGCAGCTCGGCCTTGATGCGGATGTCCACGCCGGCGAGCGGATGGTCCGCCTCGTGGGGCGGCGCGTAGGCGTTCGCTTCGATGTCGGCGCCCGGCTTCTGGCCGGTGACGGCGGCGTCGATGTCGTCGGAGACCAGGCCACCGAGGAACTTCGAGCCGATCTCGTAGACGAGATCCTCCTTGTGGAAGAGGTCTGCGTCATCCCCGGCCGCACTGCCAGCCTGCTCGCCACCTTCCTTGCCATGCAGATTTTCTCTGCCATGAATGTCAAGCGTAAGGACGTCGCCCTCTTCGGCGGCTCCATCCTCGATCGGACGCAGCGTCGCCTTGCCGCGGCGCAGGTCCTTGATGGCCGCGTCGAGCTCATCCGTCGTGGCGGTCGCCGCCGGCACGCTGACCTCGATGCCCTTGATGTCGGGCAGGTCGAACTCCGGCTTGACCGTCACGGTGAACGCGAACGCCATCTCGCTCTTGGGCGCCGCCTCGAGCTCCTCGATGCCATCGATCTCGGGGGCCGCCAGCGGCGAAAGCTCGTGGTCCTTGAGCGCTTTCTCGTACGCGTTGTCGAGCAGCGTCTGCTTCACTTCGAGCGCGACCTGCGTTCCATAACGCTTCTCGATCAGACCGCGCGGGGCGCGACCTTGCCGGAAGCCCTGGATCGGCACGGTCTTGATGAGGTTCTGGTAGGTCTTGTCAAACTCGTCCGAAACCAGTTCGGGCGGAATGGTGACGTTGACCTTTTTGCGGCAGGGGCCCGTCGTCTCGACGGTGAAGGCCATTTCGGGAGTGGTTGCCATGGGTTTTCTGCTGTCGGGGTCTCGTGAATCGCACCAGTATAGGAGGGTAGCGAAGCCGGACAAGCCGACGGATGCATGCGCAGGGTGAGTGGGACAATTCGGTGGAATTCCCGCGTCAAAGGGCTTGCGCAGTGGGAGATCCCGGCTTATCCTTCCGTTGGAATACCTGTCGGCAGTTAAGGCCCGAGCCGCGTCATAGCGACGCATGAGCATCCGGGACGAGACAGGGGGCCACCAAAGCAACGAGCCGAGCCTTAGAGGTTCGGGGGAATTCGTAGAACGGGCCCTGCTACAGCTGTCGACCCCAGCGCCCCATCGGAGCGGTTTGCGACTTGATTGCAGAAATCATCGCGGAAGAGCCGGATTCGATCGGGCCCCAAAGGAGTTCGTATGAGCGGACAGCAGGGCGAACAGCCCCGAACCTCACGCCGGCGTCGTCGGCGTCGCCGTGGACGTGGTGGAGGCGGCGGTGGCGGCGGTGGCGGCGGTGGCGGTGGCGGTCGCGCCGGAGGCGGCGGCAAGCTGGATACGACGCCGGTCAAGGAGGTCAGCGGCATTCTCGCCATCGTGCGCGAGGGGCACGGCTTCCTGCGCAATCCCAAGCGGGACTGCCAGATCCAGGACACCGATCCCTTCGTCCACCAGCGTCTGGTGCAGGAATACGGTCTCAGGCAGGGCCTCGCCATCGACGCGCACGTCAGCAACAACATGCGCAACCAGGCGCCGATGGTCGCGACGATCGACAAGATCGAGGGAGAGGTCCCGGCCGAGATGGAAGAGGTCGTGGACCTGACGGAACTGACCGTCGTCGATCCCGATGAGGCCATTACGCTGGTCGGCGAAGACTTCCAGGACGTCACGCTTCGGGTCATCGACCTGATCACGCCCATCGGCTTCGGGCAGCGCGCGCTCATCGTTGCGCCGCCGCGCACCGGCAAGACGGTCATCCTGCAAAAGCTCGCGCAGGCGATCGCGCACTTTCATCCGGACGTGCACCTGCTCGTTTGTCTCGTGGACGAGCGACCGGAAGAGGCGACCGACATGCGCCGCTCGGTGAAGGGCGAGGTATACGCCAGCACGAACGACATGACCGCGGCCAACCACGTTGCGATGACCGAGCTGGTCACGAGCCGCGCCAAGCGGCTTTGCGAGCAGGGCAAGGATGTCGTGGTGCTGATCGATTCGCTCACGCGTCTCGGCCGCGCCTACAACATCGAGGCGCGCGGTTCGGGCCGGACGCTTTCGGGCGGCCTCGACGCGAAGGTGCTCGAAAAGCCCAAGGCGCATTTCGGTGCGGCGCGCAACATCGAGGACGGCGGTTCGCTGACGATCATCGCGACGGCGCTGGTGGACACCGGTAGCCGCATGGACCAGGTCATCTTCGAGGAGTTCAAGGGCACCGGCAACATGGAGCTGGTGTTGGACCGCGACATGGCCGACCGGCGCATCTGGCCCGCGATCGACGTGACGTCGTCCGGCACGCGCAAGGAAGAGAAACTGGTTTCCGAGCAGAAGCTCAAGCGCATGTGGGCGCTGCGCAAGGTGATTACCAAGATGAAGCCCGTCGAAGGCGGCGAACTTCTGTTGGATCGCCTGCACAAAACCAAGAGCAACGACGACTTCCTCGCCCTCTTCGATAGCCGCGTTCAGTAGCGAATTCGTGCCCAGAGCCGTTACCGGGCGCTGGTCGAAGTGGTCGCGTGCAAACAGAACCCGAACGGGATGCGCGCCCGCGTGCCAGCTCGGCTTGACAGCGAGTGCCGTGCTGTGCGACGGTCTGCCTCCGGCATGGGTAGCCGACGGATAGGAGTTCACAATATGCGTAGTTTTGTATCGACCGTGGCGTTGTTGGGGATCGTGGCGTTGGGAACGGTACTGGTCGG
>CBDURV010000324.1:0-5330 GCA_965369495.1 uncultured bacterium | reverse complement strand
GCGGTGAACTCGACCAGCACCCCGAGGCGGGCGCGAGTTCCTTCGGCTGCGGCAACCCGCTCGCGTTCGCCGGCGTGGCCGTGGGCGAGACCGTGCTCGACCTCGGATCGGGCGCCGGCTTCGACATGCTGATCGCCGCCGAAAAGGTCGGTCCGACCGGGCGCGTCATCGGCGTGGACATGACCGACGCCATGATCGACAAGGCGCGCGAAAACCTGGATCGCGCGGGCGTCAAGCATGCCGAGGTGCGCAAGGGCATCATCGAGGCGCTGCCTGTCGATGAGAGTTCAGTCGATTGGGTGATCAGCAACTGCGTGATCAACCTGTCGCCCGAGAAGGAGCGCGTGTTCGGGGAACTGCATCGCACGCTCAAGCCGGGCGGTCGCTTCAGCGTCTCCGACATCGTGGCCAATGATCTTCCCGACTGGGCGCGCGAGAAGGCGGCGACATACGCGGCCTGCATCGGCGGCGCCATCACGGAGCGGGAGTACATCGCCGGACTGGAAAAGGCCGGACTAACGGATGTCCAGGTCGCCGACCGCTTGGCCTACACGCCGGAGCAGCTCGCGTCGTTCGGCGAAACGGACGAGGACCGCGAAAAGCTCGCGCAACTCGCCGGCCGCGTGCAGAGCCTGCGCTTCACCGGCCGCAAGGCCTAGCGAAACAGCGCATCGAATTCGGGCGCGCCGCGCAGGGATTCCAGGTCGGGATCATCCTTGCGCGCGTGCTCGAGGTGCCGCGTGACCTTTTCGGACGGCATGTGCGCCTGCGCCCACTCGAAGTTCTCGGCCAGCAATTCGAGGGCGCGCTTGGTGTTGCCCTCCTTTGCCTCCGCGCAGGCCGCGTCGTAGCAGACCCGGAAGTACGCATCGGCCCACCACTGGTGTTCCTTCTCGTAGCCCTTGGCGCCGCGATGAACCTCCTCCGCGTCCCTAAGGGCGGCGCGCGCGCGCTCCAACTCGCCCAATTCCTCGCGCAAGGTACCGATGCGGTAGAGGCAGTAGGAAAGCTCGCGCTGCTGGTGCGCGCTCTTCGCCTGGCCACGCCGCACCGGAACCGCCTCTTCGTAGAAGACGACCTTGTTCGTCTTGTCGCCCAAGACGCCCAACAGCCACGCCAGATCGTTGCGCCACCAGGTGTTGTCCGGGTCCCTCTTGAACAGCATGCGGCGGATGGCCAGCGAATCCTCGTAACGGTCCAAGCGGTCGAGCGCCCTCGCGTACGACCGCTGCCAGTTCCCGTTCTCCGGATCCTTGCGCGCCAGACGCTCCGCCACGAACAGTGACTGTTCGAAGCATGTCTTGGCCTCCGCCGGGCGATTCTGCGCCTTGTGGATCTCACCCACGCGGTAGAGCGCTCCGCCCAGACCGTCCTGCCAATCGGTATTTGCGGGTTCCTGCTTGGTCAGGTCGCGGGCAATCGCCAGCGCCTCCTCATAGCGGTCCATCGCTCCCGCGAGATCGTTCTTGGCCTTCGCCTGGTCCCCCATGCTGATCAGCGCCGAGCCGAGATCGTGACGCGAGCGCGGGTTGCCGGGATTGCGCTCCGCCACGCCCCGCGTCACCTTGAGCGCTTTGCCAAATTCGCCGAGTCGCTCCAGCGTGAGGGCGAGGCTACGCTGGCGATTGGCGTTGGTCGCGTCGCGCGCGACCAGGGTGCGGTAGATGGCCAACGTCTCGCGGAAGTTCTTGTCGCCCGCCTCTTTCTCCTGCAGCTGCGTCTGGCAGTGGGCCACGCGAAACAGGCAACTCGCCAGCTTGGCAAGACGGTCCGCGTCGGCGGGCGATGCCTTCGATAGGGCGCGTCGCAGCACGAGCGCCTCCTCGAAATAGGCGCGCGCCTGTTTGAGATTGCCGATGGAGAGATCGCCGTGGCGTTCCAGCGACATGGCGAGGTCGATGCGAGCGCCGTCGTCGTTCGGTTTTTCCGCGTGAATGGCGCGCCGTATGGCAAGTGACTGCGCATAGAGCTTCGCCGCAGGCTGCCGCTCGCCCTTGCGCATCAACACATCGGCGACGCGCTCGATGCTGCGCGGCAGATCGGCCGTGCGACCCAGTTCTTCGCGGATCCGCGCCGAACGGCGGTAGTTCTCGAGGGCGCCGTCGAGATCCGCCGACTCCTGCTGCACATCGCCCACCCGGTTGAGCGAGATGGAAAGTTCGTAGCGGTCCCCGACACGTTCGTAAAGGCGTGCCGATTCGCGCGCGCTCTCCAGCGCGGACGTCAAGTCGCCGGAGTCCTGCAGCACCTCGGCGATGCGCCCCAGCACGAGCGCGCGCGCACTGAGCACCTCGTCGGTCACATCGTCATCGGGCAGGCTTGCGTAGTAGTCAAGCGACGTGCGCGCCACCTTCGCGAGCAGATCGAGCCGACCGACCGGGACGAGGCCCTCGTGCAGGTCGCCCAGCATGAATGCCGCGAGGTTCTCGGCGCGGCCACGCGCATCCTCCGCCTCTTGCCAGCGCGCGCGCAGCAGGAAGACGACGACCACCGCCGCCGCGGTCGCGACGACCAGCCCCACAACGCCCACGCGCCGCAGCAACTGCCTGCGCATGTTCGCTTCGCGGCCCGCGATCGCCCCCGTGCGAAGCGCGCGCGCATCCGCCTGCATGGACGTGGCCTCTTCGTTCCCGGGACGCAACTCGAGCATGCGCGCCGCGAGCGCGATCGCCCGGTCGAGTTGATGCAGTTGCTCTTCGCCTTCCAGCCCCCGCGCCCCCTCCAATGCGCTTTGCGCCTCGGTCTGCAGCGTCTCCACTTCGCGATCAACAGCACTTTCGCTCTGCCACGAACGGACCGCTTGCGCCATCTCATCGACGCTCCCGTAACGATCGCGGCGTTTGGGTGAGAGCGCCTTGGCGCAGATCTCACCCAGCCCCTTGGGCGAGGGAATCTCCTGCAGGCCGGTCAGCAGACAGGTGACGTACTCGTGGAAGCTGGCGAACTTGAACGGGAACTCGCCCGTGAGGATGCGATGCAGAATCGCGCCGAGGCTGTAGATGTCGGCGCGTTTGTCGATCTTGTCGATTTCGCCCAGCGCCGCCTCGGGCGCCATGTAGCCGGGCGTGCCCAGCGCGCTGGTGAGCGTCTTGAGGTCCGTCACTTCGCGCAACTCGTCGAGGCGCACCTGCCAGCGACTACCGGCCAGATCGGGCCGCTCCTTCATCTTGGCGAGGCCCCAGTCGATGACGACGACTTCGCCGAACTGACCCAGCGCGATGTTGGCGGGCTTCAGGTCGCGATGGATCACGCCGCGCGAATGCGCGTAGCCGACCGCGTCGCAGACCTTGAGGAACGACTCGAGCAGGGCGAGTCGATCCTGCTGCGAGTGCGCGCCATCGATCGCGTCGTTGAGCGTCCGCTCGCCGCGCACGAGACGCATCGTGTAGTAGGGCGCGCCGCTGGGCGTGACGCCCAACTCGTAGACCGGCACGATGCCGGGGTGTTCGAGACCGCCGGTGACCACCGCCTCCTGCATGAAACGCGCGACGGTGTCGTCGGCCACGGGGCCCGACTTTTCCGCCAGCGGATCGGTCGCGCCGGAGCGGATCATCTTGAACGCGACGCGGCGGTTGAGTTCGCTGTCGAGGGCGAGATAGACGACGCCCATGCCGCCCTCGCCGAGCGGCAGAAAACCGACGTAGCGCTTTCTGTCCATCAGGCGCAGCGGCGCACGAATTCGGGCACCCGCCTCGCTCAGCGCGTGACTGGCGGCGGGCGAGAGGCTGGCGGGAATCTCGCGATCGACTCCGCGCGCCTGCACCGCCGCCTGCGCGTCGCCGCCCACCTCATCGAGAATCCGGGCCACCTCGGCTTCGACGCGCGCTCGGTCGTCGGCTTCGAGCGTGCCAAGCAGGCTGCCACTGTCCTGTTCCGACTCCCAGAAGCGGGCGAGTGCCTGCGCCGCGTCCGTCGCGCTCAATACGCCGAGATCCACCGCCACATCGGCCGCAAGGAGTTCTCGAAACGCGCCGCTGTCCATCCGGCCGGATTGTAGAGAGATTTGACGCGCAACGTCGGCCCGCGTCCGTTCTCATCTGGATGCGTAACCTGGTGGTCGTCGCCCTGCTCTGCTCGGTCGTGGCCGCGCAGGAGTGTCCGCTTGGTAGTCCGAAGCCAATCCCCAAGACGGGTCCGGTCACGCCGGACGGCAAGCGCCGCACGCACAAGTCCTGCAACCTCTGGGAGGAGATCACGCGGCTCGCGCCGGCCACCGTCACCCCCGAGCCCGAAAAGGCGAAGGCGGCGCTCAGCGAACTCCTGAATCGCCGGGGCAAAGCGGCCCACACCAACGCCCTCGCCGAGCAGGCGAAACTCACCAAGCGCATGCGCGATCTCGACGCCGCCGAGAAGAAGCTCTACGAACTAACGCCGCGCTAGATTGTTGCGGCTCCGCAATCGACCGAGCCCCCACGACGACTGTCACGCCACGCGGCAAACTGGTTGCGACGCAAAGCCCACAACCCAAAGCCCAAAACCGATGCAGAGAAATCGGCCCCAGAGCGCGGGAGAACCGGTCCGTAACCAACGCCCGCATGCGAGCATCAAAGCTCCATGTCCATTCGACCCGTCAAACGTCTCTCCCGCGCCCAACCTGCCATCGAGGGCGCCGGCGTCCACCTGCACCGCGCCTTCGGATTCGGCGACACGAACGAAACCGATCCGTTCCTGCTGCTGGACGACTTCCGCAACGACGACCCCAAGCGCTACCGCAACGGCTTTCCGTGGCACCCCCACCGCGGCATCGAGACGATCACCTATGTGCTCGCCGGCACCGTCGAACACGGCGATAGCCTCGGCAACAGCGGCGCCATCACCGCGGGCGACGTGCAGTGGATGACGGCGGGCAGCGGCATCGTTCATCAGGAGATGCCGCAGGGCGACGCCGATGGCCGCATGCACGGCTTTCAGCTTTGGGCCAACCTGCCTTCGGCGATGAAGATGACCGCGCCGCGCTACCAGGAGATCGAATCCGCCGCGATTCCCGAAGTGACCGACGACGACGGCACCAAGGCGCGCGTGATCTGCGGTGAGTTCCGCGGCGAGCGCGGACCCATCGACGGCATCGCCGCCGACCCCTCCTATCTCGACATCTCCGTGCCGCCGGACACGCAGGCGACGCTGCCCGTCGGACTCGACCGCCACGCATTCGCCTACGTCTTTGCAGGCTCGGGAACCTTCCGCGATGCGTCGGATTCGTTCGTGGACAACCGCAGCCTCGTGCTGTTCGACCAAGGCAAGCAGGTCAGGGTGCAAGCGGGCGAGCAGGGTCTTCGTTTCCTGCTCGTCTCCGGCCGTCCGCTCAAGGAACCGGTCGCGTGGCAAGGCCC
>CBDURV010000323.1:0-5369 GCA_965369495.1 uncultured bacterium | reverse complement strand
AGCGATCCGGGGTCGCGCTCTTTTTTGCGTATATGCTTATGGGAATGCGCCGGATTGCGATTCTGCTCCTCTCGGCTTCGCCGCTTCTTGCGAGCGAAACGGTACTGCTGCACACGTTCAAGGAGGCGAGTGCGGACGCCTATTCCGCGGGCGGTGCCGCGCGCATGCAGCGCGCCATCGAGAATCTCGCGGAAAAGGGCGGCGACAAGAGCGCGGCTGCCCTGACGCGGTTCATCAAGCAGACCCTCGCGGCCGAGGACAAGACGCGCGCCGATCGCGTTGCGGTCGAGAAGCGCGGCTGGGCTGCGCACATCGGGATCAAGCGCCTCAAGAAGGAACTGGGTCACCTGCGGCACCGCGAAAGCGCGGGAGCCACCGACCTCGGTCCGCAGATCGAGTCGCGCGAGACCCAGTTGGCGAAGTTGAAGGAGATTCTGGCGTCCGCCATGTCCGAAACGACGCGAGAGGTGAGGCGCCAGGAGTCGATGATTGCGCAGCGCGAGCGTGCGACGGTTGCCTGCACGAAGATTCTCGCGCGAATCGAGCCGGACCTGTACGCGCTTGCGCTTGGCTCGATTCGATCGACTCTCGATATCGACGACCGCGACCAGTCGCTGCTGCTCGTGCGCATATTGCGGGAGGCGAACCGAAGGCAGTCGGCGTCACCGCTGCTCGACATCTACAGTCACCCCAAGGCGCTGCCGGCCGCGCGAGCCGAGGCGGCGTGCGCCGTGGCGATGCTGGCCGACGGGCGCACGACGCGCCAGCTCATCGAGCGACTGCGAAAAGACGACTCGATCGACCAGAAGCGCGTGCTGCACATCCTCAGCCTCGCGGCCAGACGCAAGCTCGCCGACCTCGACGCCGCCGCCGAGTGGGCCAAAACGCTGAAGTAGCTGAGCTGCGGTGTTTTTGGCCCAACCCCTCACGGCGTTGGAGCTGCGCGCCTCGGCGGCCTCGCGCACGGATCCCGGCCCAATCGCAGGCAATCGGGGGAAGGGGGAGCGTCAGCGACCCCGGTGGGGGGCTGACCCCCACAAACCACTGCGCGTGCGCGAGTCCGAAAGAGGCCCGGGGACTCCCCGCGTGTTGGATTTGGAAAAGGGAAAAAGGGAAAAATAGAGGTGGGACGAGAAGACCCGGGCTTTGATTCGATCTTTAGCAGCCTTGCGGGGAGCCGCAGATGGATCGTGTCGCCCCATCTCTCCCGCGATGGCGTTTCCGTCATCGACTGCGGCCAAGATTCCCATGCACCGCCCCATTCGTCAAGGCCGCAACCGGCTTATTGTGTCTGATTACTGCAGGCGAATATTGAGTGCGAAAACGACCTCGATGAGCTCTCCGGGGCGACTCGCGGTGGGGTGTGGAATGCGGCAAACCAGCACGGTTTTGGGCCGTGTTCGCGTGCCGAAAACAACCGTTCCGGAGGCGCCTACGACGGTCAACGGCGCGGCTCGTTTCGAGGCGTTTGTGTCGCTGTTCGGAGCGAGTCCGGCGGTCTCGACGGAGATGTCGGCGCGGATTTCCTGGCCGCCCACCAGGTAGGGCCGCACCGTTATCCGCACGCCCTCCGTCACGGTCTCCACCGCACCCGACGCCAGCCACTCCTCGCTTGCCGCGGCAGCCACCGTGCGGGAGCGGGTTGCCCGCACGTGGCGCGCCTGCAGGCCCAGCACGACCCACCGGGAGCGCGGCGTGAAGGGGTCGTTTTTCTGCGCGGCGGGAAGGTTACGCAGCACAGTCGCGCCACTTTCGGCGTCCACGACGGCAAGCTCCGCCTTGCCCCACGCCTTGGTGGCGACGTTCTCCCGCCGCATCCAGCGCTGGAACGCCGAGGTGCTCACGGCGCGCGTCTCGACATCGACGACGTAGACGCGTCGCGCGTCCTGCTCCAGCGCGGCCACGGCCCCTTCGACGGCTTCGCGATGCGCCGCCCGCACGCGCACGACAGCCGCCTCCCAGTCGAAATCGAGATCCACTTCGGGCACGATCTCGCGCATGCGCGCCTCCAGGAAGCGCGCGCGGTTCTCGAAACCGGCCAGCGGGGAGATCGGCACGAAACCTTTTTCGGCGTCCACGACCGGGCCGGCGTCGTCCTTGTGGACATCGTAGAGCAGCCGCTTGATGTCGATCTCGAGGGCGTCCGCCGCCGCGATCGCGGGTGCCGCGCGCCGGCCGGACGGCATGTGCAGCAGCACGAGCAGCGAGCCCCCGCTGCCGCGCTCCCCGCGGGCGCGCGCGAACGGATCAACCAAACCGGCGATCGCCAGCGTCGCGCCGGGAGCGAGGTCCGCGTAGCCGGCCAGGTTCTGCGTCAGGAACCGAGGCACCGTGCGTTCGCGATCGGTCGGAACCGGGGGGATCGGCTGGCGAACAGCGATGCGCAGCGCGAGCGACGTGGCGCCGTCCCGCTGCCACGGCAGCATGTCGAGCAGCACGCCGTAGTTGCGCTGGTAGGGGGGCGCCGCGCGCAGGCGCTCCTTGCGATAGCCGTGCGCCGCCTCGATGGGCCGCCCCGCAAGCAGCGTCTCGCTGCGACCGTTGGGAAGGCGCAATTCGAAGCGGTCGCGATCGAGGTGCACCTCTACGTTTTCGTCAGTCAGCCAGCCGCAGATGCGCTCCAGGGGAATCTCCGGCGGCACCACGCAACCCAGCATGGGGTCCTCGCCCGTGCCCATGTTCCGGAACGGGCCGAACTTTCCGGCGAACTTCCGCAGCGCGTCGTCGGGGACGGAGATCAGCACGAACTCGCAGGTGATGGTCCCCGGCGTGGGCGCCTCGAGCAGCTTGATTTCTCGCTGCAGCTTGTCGAGCACCTCGGGTCGGTTGCGGGCGACGAGCATGGCGCCCGCCGTATCGAGGAAGTTGCCGCGCGTCGTCCACGAGCGCGGCTCGATGTGACGAGGCAGATAGAGGTGCGCGAAACGCGCCAACGTCCAGCGCGAGGGTGTGGGGTGGCGCTCCAGCACGAAACCGCGCGGCGGCGGAACCTGCCCGCGCGGAGAGGCGCTCACGCGGCCCGGCGTGACCGGGATGAGGCGGTACTCGTGCTCCGTCGAGGAGAGGAAGTCGAGCATCCGCTGCAATTGGCGCAGGTAGTCGGCGGCGGGTGTTCCGCGCGGCGCCCGCACCGGAACGCGCGGCTCCGCGCGCTGCTTGCCGTAGTGCTGCTCCCGCAGCGCGCGCCACTGTTCGTGGATCGTCTCGCGCAGATCGATCAGCTCCGTCGACGCATCGCCGAACTCGCAGCTGTCGATTTCCGTGATCGCCTCCAGGAACGCGCTCTCGCCCGCCTTGAACTTGCGCGTTCGATAGGCGGCGAGGGCGGTGCGCAGGTGGGCGCGGGCGCGTCGCGCGACCGTCTTGACCTGCGCGGCGCTCCAGCTCTTGAGGAAGGCCAGCGGCGAGTCGAGCAGCGCGGCGACGCGGTCGAGGCGTGTGCGGATCTGCGCCTCGAGTGCGAGCGCGTCGGGGTCTTCGGGCGCGAGGCCGAGTGCCTTGTGCGCGCCCACGAACGCGAGGAAGAGGTGGTCGCGCGCGAGGTGGCGGCGCGCCTCGGCGAGATGGCCCGCCACGCGCCGTGCGATTTCCCGGTCGCGGTCACGCGTCGGCGTGGGCGCCTCCGCGGTCGCCGGCCGCCGCGCCCGGATGGTCTCCCGCAGCCGCTCCGCCTCGATCCGCACGCGCTCGGGGATTTTGGAACTCCGATAGATGGAAGCATGGAGGTAGCCGAGCGCCTGTTTGTCGCGCGGCGGCGCGCCGTGTACGAGACAGTATGCGATGCGCACGCGGATCTCCGCCTGCCGCGCCTCGTCGAGCGAGCGGTCGGCGAGCGCCTGCTTGTAGAACGCGCGCGCCTTTTCGAGATCGCCCTGCACCTGCTCGGCGAATCGCGCCCGCAGCAGAACTCGATCGGCCGCCGACTCGCCTCCATCCGCGGGCCCGGCCAGCAGCGGCAACAGAAACAAGAGTGCGTGGGTGCGGCTCATACCGGCAGCGGGATCTCGCCGTCCGGATCAAACAGACGCCGGTACTCGAGCAACGCCTCGCGGTCGGTCATGCTGGCGAGCGCGTCGCAGACCGCACGGTGAACGCCGTCGCGCTCCGCGAGGGCGCGCGCGGCGGGCGGCAGCAGCCCGTCGTCCGCCGAGAACGTCTCGAACATGCGGGCGATGATCATCTGCGCCTTGGAGCGCATGCGACGCACCCGGTACTCGTTGTAGAAGTTGTCGTAGAGGAACGCCGAGAGTTCCTGCTGGCGCAGCGCCATTTCATCCGACGGCGCGATGAGTCGGTCGCCGTGGGCGCGCGCCTCCGCCGCATCGGCCGGAAGCGCTTCGCGCAGGCGCACGAGCGAGCATTCCAGCAGGTCGGTGACGGCCGCGTCGATCATGTTGCGAACGGTATGGTAGCGGCGCGTCTCGTCCAACAGCAGCGGGTCGCTGCGATCGACGCGCTCGCGCGCCTCGCGCCAAAGTGCTACGTCGTCGAGATCGCCCTCGTCGAGGATGCCGCTCTTGAGGCCGTCGTCGATGTCATGGGTGTTGTAGGCGATGCGGTCCGAGGCATCGACCACCTGCGCCTCGAGGCAGAGCGGCGTGCCGTGCTTGACCAGCGACGACCGAACCTCCGCCGTGAGGTTGAGGCCGGGGAAGTCGGGGTACTTGCACTCGAGCAGATCGACGATGCGCAGCGCCTGGCGGTTGTGCTCGAACCCGCCGTGGTCGCGCATCGCATCCGACAGGGCGTCCTCCCCGGTGTGGCCGAACGGCCCGTGGCCCAGGTCGTGGGCAAGCGCGATCGTTTCCGTAAGGTCCTCGTTGAGCCCCAGCGCGCGCGCCACCGTGCGCGCGATCTGCGTCACCTCCATCGTGTGGGTGAGCCGCGTTCGGTAGTAGTCGCCGAAGCTGTTGACGAAGACCTGCGTCTTGTACTCCAGCCTGCGAAAGGCGGAGCAGTGGATGATGCGGTCGCGGTCGCGCTGATAGGCGGTGCGGTAGGCGTGCTCGCGTTCCCCGTGGCTGCGGCCGGCGGAGTCGCGGGCGTGCATCGCATACGGCGACAACTCGCGGAACTCGCGCTCCTCAAGGGCCTCGCGGGAAAGCATGCCGGGCAAAGCCTGCATTACTTGCGAGCCCCGTGCGCATGGGATTGGAGAGTAGCGCGGGTCATTTTCAGGCACCGGCAGAGGCTCGTTTCGATGTTCCGGCGTCTGGTTCTGGGCGAGGACGCGGCGTCGAGATCGAGGAACGAGGAGGAAGTCGTGTTCAATGTCCCACTGCGACGACGAGAGACGCGGAGATCGGCGCCGCGGACCGGCCAAAACCGCGGGTCTCGTGAATAGGTCGGGCTAAGATGTTGCCATCATG
>CBDURV010000322.1:0-5380 GCA_965369495.1 uncultured bacterium | reverse complement strand
AGGATTATAGGCGGCGGAGAAGCATGAGGGAGGCCGGCAGCACGATCAGGTCGCCGGCGAGCGCGATCAGGCAGGCCGCGGAGGCGAACGCTCCGAACCGCGCCGTCGGGAGAAACGCGCTCGCTTGGAGGCAGGCCAGCCCCGCCACGAGGGCGAGAGTGCTCAGCACGACGGCCCGGCCCACGCTTTTCTGGGTGCGGAGCAGCGCGCGCGGAAGTGGGCGCCCGGCGCGCGTCTCGTCGGCGACGGAATAGAGCATGTGGATGGTGTCGTCGATCGCCAATCCGACGGCGATCGCCCCCACTGCGATGGCCGAAACGTCCAATGCGACGCCTAACAGTCCCGCCGCGCCGAAGACCGCCGCCGGCGGCAGCAGGTTGGGCAGCAGCGAGGCGAGTCCGGCCCGCCACGAGCGCAGGGCGGCCGCGGTGATGAGCACGACCACCCCGACCATCAGCAGTACGCCCCGGAACAGATCAAAGACCAGGGCCCGGGTTGTGTGGACCGCGCGCACGTAGAGCCCGGTCACGGTCACTTCGCCCGGCGCGAGTTGGCTGGCGCGTCGCTCGATCAGGTCCAGCACCTCCGGCCGCGTGCCTTCACGAACGCGTACCTTGAGTCGCACCGAACCGGATTCGGCGTGCTCGAACCGGCGCGTGATGCGCCCGAGAAACTTGCGCAGGAAGAGTAGCGCGGCGTTTTCGCCAAACGGCATGATCGACTGCCCGTAGGTCACGAGCGTCTGGACGCCGACCACGCTGTCCACGCCATCCAGCGCCAGCAGGTCCCGCTCCAGCGCGCGCAGCTTCTTGAGCATGACACTGGTGTCGGTGCCCTCCGGGACGCGCCAGACCACATCGACCGGGAGCGTCGCCGTGAGCCGGTCCTCCAGAAATCGATAGGTGCGGGCGATCTCGCTCTCGGGCCGGAACGCTTGCAGCACATCGACGCGCACGGGGGCGGTGAGCGCCAGCGGAACCGAGGCGAGCAGCAGCGCGACTCCGGCCGCCGTCCAGAGCAGGGGGCGGCGCGTGGTCCGGATCGAGAGCGCCATCAGGGGGCGGTCGAGTCGCGCCGCGGCCGTGCGCCCCGGCGGCGGGCCGACGAGACTCAGCGCCGCCGGCACGCCCAACAGCACGACGGGAATGGCGAGCAGTACGCCGATGCCGACGATGCGCCCACCCGCCTCGAATGCGGGAACGCCGGTCGCGTGGAGCGAGTAAAAGGCGGCCGCCGTGGTCAACAGGCTGAGCGTGATCGGAACGCGCACCCGGCGCACCGCACGCGCCGCGGCCGTTCGCCGATCCCGTGTTCGCCCATCCCGTGTTCGCCGATCACTGTTGCGGCCCGCTTCGGCGTGAAATGCAGTGAAGAGATGGACCGTCGATGTGATGCCGACTACGCCGAGCACGGGGAAGAGGGCCGCTCCCATGGCGGTCACCGGCCAGTCGAAGAACGCGGCTAGACCCAGCGCGTAGATGGGCGGAAGCGCCGTTGTCACGAGGCCGACGGCAGTTTCGCGCAGCGATCCGCAGAGCAGCAGCAGGACCAGCGCGCTCACGATCAACGCCGCCAAGCCGACGCGCCTCAGATCCGCGAACGCATATTCGGACGCCGCGAGCGCGAGCGCGGAGACGCCCGAGACGTGAATTTCGCTGCCCTCGCGGCTTTCGGCGCGGGCAATGGCGCGCACGCGCCGGATCGTGGCGGCTCGCAATGCGGGATCGCGCGGTACCAGCGTGCCGGCACACGCCACAACGGTCAGTGCGTCGTCGTAGAGCGTGCCGCGGTAGACGGTGGCGGCCCGCAACAGTCCGCGCACGCGGGTGCGGTCGATTTCGCGTTCCAGGTCCTGCGCGCGGATGGGCCGTAGGCCGGTCGGGAACGGGACCAGCACGTTGGAACTCGCAATGCTGTAGACCTCTTCGAGTCCCTCGAGTGCGGACACCGCGTCCGTCACGCGCCGCGCGCGCGCGAACTCCGACGGGTCGAGGGCGTCCGGCACCTCCCACGCCAGGAGCAGGATGTCTTCGGAACCGAAGCGTTCGACCAGCGTGGCCTCGAGCGTGTCGGAGGCGGCGTCGGCGCGCAGCAGCGAGCGCGTGTCGTGGTCGAACCGCAGTTGCGACAGCGAAGGCAGTGCCGCCCCCGCCGCGGCGAGCAACACGAGAAGGACCCACGGCCCCGACCGCATGGCGGCAAGCGTATCATCGTGCGCTGTGCACTGGACCGCACTTCTCTACTTCCCCATTCTGCCCACCATCGCGGCGCGTCGTCTTCAGGGCTCGCGCATCGCCTGGCTGATGCCGCTTTTGCCGAGCATCGCCACGGCGGTGTTCCTGCAGGTCCACGGTTGTTCGGCGGACGATGCGTGGATGACGGCCGCGACCGTACTGCGCTATGTGCTGGCACTCGCGCTCGGCGGCACGCTGGCCTCGGTCGTTGGGGCGCGAATCATCGATCGCGCCGCGGGTTGGCGCGACATGTTCGGACCCGCGTGCGCGGCCGCGGCGTGGAGTCCGATCGTGTTCCTGCTCTGCCTGCAGGTCTACGGCGCGACAGGCGCGGGAACGGAGGCGGCCATCTACGCGGCGATCACGGTTCTGCTGTGGGGCGCTGCCGCGGGCATCGGCATCGTTGGCGGGTCGGAGGGCGGCGAACCGGGGCGCCTGCTGGTTGCCATCTGCCTCGGATTGTCGGGCACCCTGCTGGGCATCTGGGCCAGCTATCGCATGCCACCCTCGGCGCCCGTGATGCATGAGCGCGCGCCGTTCACCGCGGGAGCCATCCGGACAGGCGACTTCTTACTGGCCCGCCGCGGGAAATATGTACAGAGCGGTTCCGTCGTGTTGTTGCGGAAGTCCGATTCACCCGCTCCGCTGTTCGCCCTCGCGATGCCCGACGGGACGCGACGGGTTCTCGGGAAACCCACCAAAACGCCCCAAACGTTGAGCGAATGGGACATTTCGGGCCGCGTGTTCTTTCGTTTGGGCGGTTGGAGCGATTCGGGTGTTGTGAGTCCTGAACAAACGCCTTTTCTGTCTCAGGATTGAACGACGTAGGCCAAACGTACGGTGGACTTCCCTCGCTCGGCTTGCCATAACTGAGCCTTGAGAGAACAACATCCGGCGCAACCGCTCTACCCAAGCGGAATCGTCGCGGGATGCAGGACCGAAATCCGCGGGAGGAATTCGGAACGCGCATCCCGGAGCAGGAGGGTAAAGGGACATGTTACGCAAGCTAACGCGCGCGCTCGGCATCATGATCGTTGCATTGACAACGGCATGCGGCGGCAGCGGCGGCGGCACGGATCTTCAATTTCCGGCGGCGGACCTCGCTGACACCGGCACGTCAAACGTGTCGGCGCAGGTGCTCCGACTGGGTGAAGGCGTTCCGGACGGCCGTCGCATCACATTCGTCGGGGATGAGATCATCATCCGCGGCAAGAACTTCATTCCGGGACTCAACGTCTTCTTCGGTGTCAACACGCCGCTGACGGAGTTGCTGGACTCACTGTTCACGACGCCGCGCCACGCGCTGCCGAATGCGCCGCTGGTCTGGACCGATCCCGATCCGACGCTGCAGGAGGGCGACCCCCGCAAGGATGTCACCATCGAGGTCGGTGTCCCGGTCGAGTTCTTCTCGACCAGCGACGTCAAGGTTCGCATTCCGTCCGAGGTGGCCTGCACGACTGCGCTTACCAACCCGACGGTCCGTTTCTACGGAAAAGACGGTTCGAGCTTCCCGCTGCGGGACATCTTTCACGTCGTCGGCCCGATGGCGATCGCTCTGACGCCGAACAAGATTCCGGACGTCGGTGGCGAGTCGGTCATCGTGCACGGTGACTTCTTCTCGACCTATACGCAGATCGCATTCCGCTACAGGGATCCGAAGAACCCCGAGAACCAGATCACGATCGGCGCCACCGCTGCGACCGACATCCAGGAGATCTTCGTCGATCGCCACACACTGGTGATTCCGGCGTTCCCCGGCGTGGTTCCGAACTCCAACCTCGGCCTCGCCGAGGAGTTGGTCGTCGATATCCTCGTGTTCGAGAACATCGAGGAGATCACCACCAACGAGGCGCTTGAGCCGCAGCTTCAGGGCAAGGGCGCGTGCAGCGGCCTGCGCCAGCCGAGCAATCGGGTTCCGATCCAAGAGAACGGCGTCCGCAACAGCGAGAAGATCGAGTTCTTCACGTTCCTGCCCACGGGCGTCACCGACTACCCGAGCGTGGCCGGCATCGTCCCCGAGTGGGGTTCCGCGATGGGCGGCAACACCGTTGTCATCCATGGTGACCAGTTCGACGGCTTCAGCATCGATCTCGATGGTCAGGGCGACACGCCCGGCATCGCGATCGAGTGCCACGCCGACTCCGGCAACTACATCGCGCCGCTGAGCGCGACGCTGGTCGATCGCCAGACGATCATCCTCAAGATGCCCCCGTGCGACGTGCAGACCCCCGAAAAGGTGAACATCTGCATTCGCAACAAGTTCTCGATCGATAACCCGGTTCCCCCGGGCGCGCCGCTCGGCGTCGGTACCCAGTCGAACGGCGTGGGTGCGGTCGATGACAACTGCGTCGTCTTCCCGGACCTCTACGAGTACCGTCCGATTCCGCCTTTCACGGAACCGTTCGTCTACGCGATCCATGCGGTCAGCGGCGACAACCTCGGGATCGGCAGCGGCAACGCGCACGGCCTGCAGAAGTTCCTCGTGGTCGGCGACTGGTTCGACAGCCACACCGAACTACACGGCGGTTTCGAGTTCGTCTTCGATGACGGCACGCATGACGGCGTAGTTCTCAAGACCCTGCGCACGATCGTGCGTAACCGCAACCTGCTCGAGATCTACACGATGCCGGTTCCGGAGCAGTTCCTGCCGATCGACGGCAAGCTCGAAGCGACGGTGCGCGTGCGCAACGTCAAGGGCCACCGCGACCAGGCGGAGCCGTTCGCGTTCGTCCCGCTTCCCGATGCGGGCGAGACCCCCGAGTTGACCGAGATCTGCGCCAACGAAGGCACCCGCGACGGCGGCAACCAGATCCTCGTCTACGGTTCCTACTTCGACTCCGACACGGCTGTGCTCTTCGACGGCTTCCCCGCGACGAGCGTCCAGTACGTCAACCCGGGCCTTTTGATCGCGACCGTTCCGGCCGCCGATGATGTCGCCGATTCGATCGGCGATATCGGCATCGATTCCATGACCGTCACCGTGATGGATGACGGCGTCGGCATTGGTTCGGCCAAGTACACCCTGGTGGATGCGCAGGACCTGCGTCCGGTGCTCGGCTCGCTCGATCCCGACACGGGCTCGTCCACCGGCGGCTACGACATCCTCGCCTACGGCGTGAACTTCTCGCCGCTGGTCGAGGTGGAAT
>CBDURV010000321.1:0-5385 GCA_965369495.1 uncultured bacterium | reverse complement strand
TCGGCGATTGCGTCCCGGTCCATGGGACGAGTATAGCGCTCGACTCTCCGCGGGTTACGGGGGCAGTCGCATGTGGGATACGGTCCCGGGAAGAACTGTCCGAGACTGGCGCGTGAATTCACGCGCGAATCTCGCAGAAAAACACCCGGTTCCGTATCCGCGCGAAGCAGGAGGCGCTAGGGCCAGCCCGGCGGAATCAGCGGCCCCACTCCGGACACGCTCGAGCGGCCTCCACTCCCCGCCGTACCGCACCGCCAAGCCGTCGCCGAAGTCCTCGGCGTGCTCTACGTCGGGCTCGGACTCGTTGCCGGGGAGGCGGACCAAGAAGTGGCCGGGGTGCGTTACTTCGCAAACGCGGACTGCCCTTTCGGCTTGTCAGCCGACATCCGCTGAACTGATCCTTCCCCCACGCTAGGGGCGGCAAGTCGAATCCGGGTACTCTCATCTGAGTCGTGCAACAGCACCTCAACGTCCCGATTCTCAAATGCGCGTGCTAGGTAGCGCAGCTTGCCATCGTTCTGGGAGATGCGAATCCTGGACTCCTTCCCCTCGGCATCGCAGAAGAGTCGAATCCGAGCCACTTCATCATCATTGAGTAGTGAGACCACAGCCTCGCCTTTGGCCCCCGCCCCGATGTGGACCCGCGCGTTGCCGCGTGCATCGTAGATCCGGAAGATCGCGGCCCCTTCCACGTCGTAGAACAGCTCGAGTCGCGGTTTTCCGGCCGTGCCGATCATGCGTAAGGTCGGTCGTCCGTCTTGACGATCTGCGATCAGCCACGCGTTGCCCGCGCCATCGACTAGCTTGAGCTGCGTCCCCATGAGCGCCTTCGGACGCCCTTGGGATTGACTCTCAACGCTGTTAGCCAGAACGATCAGTCCAATGAACAAGATTGCCCAACGTCCCATCAAAATCCCTCCGAACTCTAGCGGGTAGGCGCGCACAAAACGCGCGCTCTTTGTCATCTTCTTGAAGCCCGAGCACTCTCTGTCAGGCTGCCTACGCGGAGCGGTGGACGCGAGGCGCCTATTGGCCTCTCATCCAGGAATCGTCTCCACGACCATGATGCGGCAAATCGGAACCGCGTGAGGGGCCAAAGTCGAGCACATCCAGTTGAGCGTCGGCTGCCTCCGCCCCACCACGCAGCTGGCGATGCCTGGCATCAGCAAGCGAATGCGGCCTCATCCCCTGCTCGATATCTTGAGGCCGCACTGCCGGGGGTTCAGCGCTCGTAACCATCCCTGTGGACTTTTCGTGTCCGGTGGAAGCTATCGAGTCGAATGCATTTCCATGCCCGGAATCGAAGGGCGTGACCTCATGCGGGGGCCACCCAGCCCCGGTGACAATTCGGCTAGTCTCTTGATCTGACGCTTGAGAGCGTTCTCGCTCAATCTCGAGGTATCCCTTGAAAAAAGGCCTGTACTTCCTGACACCCCACGCCGTGGGCCTACAGAGGTACATCTGAGCGTATGTCAGGATGTAGACCCACCGATTGGACGCCGCATCGAACTGAAGCGAGGAGCGCTGAACGGGCCCGTCTCCGACCCACTCGGGAGCCTTGCAGTCTGACGAACAAGTCACCCGTCTCCTGACGGCGTAGAACATCCGCAGCGCGCGACTATTGCCGCTGGTAGCCTCGCTCTTCGTCTTGCCGACCTTGACCCACTCAAGCTCGAACTCCCCACGACCGACTTGGGGTGGAACGCAGGGGGCCTGCTTGTGTGACCATGTGAAACCCGAGCCGCCCGGTGGACGGGGGTTGCGTCCGCGCGGAGTGGCGGGAGGATTCGGGTGCTGCTTCCTGCACTCAACCGCGCTGTCGCACGTAACGGACTTGGCCCCGCCAAGCGCGTTCAATGTACTGCACTTATCATTGCGCCAGAACTCCTCGGGACACATCGCATCGGGACACTTGGCGGGGTAGCTTGCCCCAGCGGCGACGCATGCTTCGGCCGCAGCCTGCCCGTACAATTCACCTGCATCCTCGAGCAACCTGCCTGCACGCGATCGCACCTGTGGTGTCGCCGCCTGCTTGCGAAGACGCTTCAGCTCTGACAGGATGTCCCATCCCGCGCGGGGAGTGCAGGTGGCCGAGATGAATGCCGTGCTGTGGGGGCATCCGCGCGTGGAACCGGAAGCGCTCAGGTCACATGCGCACTCCAGGTTTTCCGCGATCAATCCACCCAACTCCCCATACGCATTTGTCCGTCTGTACGCACTAGCGGAGTCAAGCTCCCGAACCCAGTGTCCTACCTGCCGCGCGGCATCTGCATTCAGCGAGGGCATGGAGTCCTCCTCCCTTGCACGGTGATGTCGTCGCCTAGTACGGCCGCCAAGCCGGCGCCGCCACGATCAGATGAAACGCTTCGCCGTCCGTCCCGGTCGGCAGGAAACTGAAGCGCAGCTCTTCCTTGAGTCCGCTGATGTCCTTGGTCGGCACGATACCGGCTACGGTAATCGCGGCGAACGAACCCGCCGAGCCCCAAACTACGTCATCTTCGTTCTTGTGTTCGACAACGACTGCGAGGCTGGGCGACCCGGATATGTGGGTCACCTCAAGGCTGAAGAGCCCCGCTTCGCCGCCGCGCCCGAAGCTGGGGCTGTAGAACGGCACGGTGCCGCCCATGACTGTGATCTGAGTTCCGACGATCATCTGAATCTCCTGTATTGGCTTGCGTAGTGGTTCGTTCGTTGAGCCTGGCGCGCTAGTACATCCGCCAGGAGTAGTTGATGGCCTCGAGGAGCAGGTAGTCGCCGTGGGTCGTGCCTGTGTCCCAGTGCATCATCAGCCGGACCAGTTGTTTGAAGCCGCTGATGTCCTTCGTGTAGAGCCCGGTGCCCGTGATCCCCGAGAAGGTCCCCGCCGTTCCCCACGTCGTGTCGCTTCGGTTCTTGTGCTCGACCGTGACGATGTAGCCCACCGACGTGGACGCGAACGGCGTCACGTCCAGACTCACCAGTGCCGCCGCGCCGCCGCGCGGCATGGGTTTCGTGTAGATCGGATCGGTGGTGCCGGCGCTCACGATCACCGAGCCAAGAACTTCACATCCGCCGCCGCAGCCCATTGCGTTCTCCTTTGTTCAAGTTCGCGGCACGCTGCTCGAGGCCCTGCTCGAGACGCTGCTCGATACGCTGCAGCAACTGCGGCGTGATGCGCATCGGCGGCACGCGGGTCCAGGTCGCTGTCAGCGCCTGGCCAGGCAGCCGATTCAAGTCGAGTTTGTCGATTCGCATGACGCAAGGACCGTAAGAGATGGCGGCACGCGAAATCCAGCTCAAGCTGGCCGGCTGTCTATATCTAGACTGTCTAGATATAGACAGCGCCCTACGTGCGACTCGTGATATGGACGCAACCCAGAATGGCGAAGAAGGCGCAGCCGGGGATTGCGTCGAAGCCGGTACTACGAGTCTCTGGAGCGTGTGAAAGCAAGCAAGTACATCAAGCTGCCCTTTCCGCGCACATTCATGCTGGCCAATGCGCGGTTGTGAATCTTGTTCACGGCATCAGGGCTCTGGTCGAGCACGGTCGCAATCTGCTTGTCGGGGATGTCTCGCAGAAACAGCGCCACGACTGCGACTTGATCGGGGCAAAAACCGAGTTTCTCAAGCAGCTCGTCGAGTTGATCAAGGATGCTGCGCTCTTCTTCAGACAACCCAAGCGCTCGACAGATCCGGTGAGTGTCAAGGTAGTTGTCGCGTTTAGCGTGTCGGTGTTGTTCATGCCGCCGCGTCTTTCGCTTGCGGCTTGTGTTCGGGATTGAGGTGGACGTCGCCGACCGGAGTCCAGTTCCTTGTCTGCTTGGTCCAGCGCTCCGGCTTGCGATCTCTTGCGTCGGCGTACACGTTCGCGCGGTTCTCGAGGATCGCCTCCTGGCGTCCGAAGTGCCGGTCGTCGGGCGTCACGAAACGCAGCGCGCTGTGCAGGTGCTCTTGGTTGTACCAGCGCACGAACTGGGCAACCCAGGTGCGGGCGGCCTCGATCGACTCGAACGGCCGCCGGGGATAGTCCGGTCGGTACTTCGCGGTGCGGAAGAGCGACTCGGAGTACGGATTGTCGTTGCTTGTGTGCGGGCGGGAAAACGACGCCGCGATGCCGAGCTGCTTGAGTTTCGCCAGCATCGTCGAGCCCTTCATCGGACCGCCGTTGTCGGAGTGCAGAGCCAGCCGGTGGCGCGCGATGCCGAGCGTTTTTGCGGTGTCCTCGATCAGCCGCGCTCCGTGTGCGGCCGACTCCTGCTCGTGCACCGCCCAGCCGACGATCCTGCGGCTCCAGATATCGATCACCATGTACAGATAGAAAAACTCCCCGCGCACGACGCTCGGCAGGTACGAGATGTCCCACGACCAGACTTCGTTCGGGCCCTGGGCCACATGCTCCTTGGGTCGCGCCACCGGCGGCCGGCTCGACGCCCGGCGCGCGAGCATCTTTTCTTCGCGCAGGATCCGGTAGACCGTCGATTCCGACGCGAGGTAGATCCCCTTGTCGGCCAGCAGCGGGACGATCTGCTGGGGCGAAAGATCACGGTAATCCGGCGCGTTCGCCGCATCGAGCACCGCTTGGCGCTCCTTTGGACTCAGCTTGTTACCGGGGGTCGCAAGCGGCCCCTTGCGTCCGTCCTCCTCGTTGCCGGGAGCGCGCCAGCGCTGCACGCAGCGAGCACTGATCCCGGCCAGCTCACACGCCCGCTCGAGCCGCGCGCCGGTCCGGACCGCCTCGTCGATCCGCTCCAGCATCATGCGCCGCTCCTCGGCGTCGTGCCGCCTTCCTCGTCCCCCCAGATTTCGCGGAGTTTTTTTTGGAGCACGAGCAGCGCCGCCAGCTCGGCAAGCGCCTTCTCCTTGCGGCGCAGCTCCCGCTCCAGCTCCTTGATGCGCTTGGCCTCCGGCGACCGCCCGGAGCGCTGCACCGGTGTCTCCAGGCCGGCCATCATGCGCGCCCGCCACGTTTCGAGGTGCGCCTCGTGAAGGCCCTTGCGCCGCAAAAAGGCACCGAGGTCCTCGTCGGAGAGCGCGGCCGCCTCGGTGATGGCCGCCAGGATCTCGTCGGCGCTCCAGTCCTGCGGACGGCGCGGTGCACGATCGGGCGAGTCGCTCATCGGTGCAACGGTACCCGCCGTGCGCAGCCAGCGCGACAGCGTCGGCTGGGCGATGCCGGTCTCGCGCGCCAGCGCGGTCGCGCTCAAGGCATCGGGACCGGTCATGCGCCGGACCATCCTGGATCGGAACGAAGTCGGGTAGTTCATCATCAGCTCGCAGCGCCCCCGGAAGAAATAGAAAGAAGAGGAGCGCCGCGCAGGCGCGCCGCGCGACCCGGCCCCCCGGGGCCGGGGCGGGCGAAACATCCTCTTCAAGGGAGGCGACAACTACGCTGACACAGGGGGGATC
>CBDURV010000320.1:0-5394 GCA_965369495.1 uncultured bacterium | reverse complement strand
CCAGCATCGTCTTCGGCCTGCTCGCCTCAACGGTGCTCGTGCTGCTCGTCCTGCCGGCCATGTACAGCATCCTCGGCGACATCCGCAAGTAGCGCGTTTCCTACTCCGGGGCGTCTTCCCGCAGCACGTCCAGCACTGACGCCGAAAGCTGAATTCCTACGTGTGTCTCCTCGTCGTGAGCAATGTGCGCTCCCGCGTCCACGAACTCACGGTAGTAGCGGTTGTAGCGCGAACGAGCCACGATCACCGATTCGGGGGCGACGATCCGCACGAGGCGGACAATCTCGATTGCGACTGACGGCTCCGGGACGGTGACTACGACCGCCATCGAGTTGCGTATGCCGGCATGCAGCAGGATGTCCTCGTGTTGGCCGTCGCCGAGGAAGCCGGTGAACCCCAGGCTATGCGCGTCGGCGACACCGCTGGGGTTGAGGTCGAGTATGACGACATGGTGTCCTTGTTCGCGCACTCGCTCGGCGACAACACGCCCCGCCGGGCCGAACCCGATGACAAGAACTTGGCTCGGGTGGGACGCGGGTGCCGTCGCAGAAGATGTCCCGGCGCTGGGCGCCCGCAGCAGGAAGCCGGCAACCTTGGGCGCCGCCGCCACGAGGTAGGGCGTAAGGAGCATCGTGAGGACGGTGGCGGATACGAGCAGGTTGAACACGTCGTTGGACAGCAGTGTTCCGCGCGCGATCTCGGCCATGATGAAGGAGAACTCGCCGATCTGAGCGATGCTGATGCCCGCGGCGAGCGCGCTCACGGCGCCCGCGCCGAACAGGCGCAAGGCGCCCCATGTGACGGCGCTCTTGCAGATCACGATCGCGACGACGGTGGGCAGGAGTATCTGCCAGTTCGCCACCATCCATCCGGGGTCGCCGAGTGCCCCGATCGAGCTGAAGAACACCGTCACGAACAGCGTCCGCAGCCCCGACACATCGGCTCTCACTTGGGTCGCGAACGATGACCCTCCGAGCATGATTCCCGCGATGAACGCTCCGAGCCCAGGGGATAGACCCGTCTTGTGGGCAAGGAGAATTGCACCGAGACCAGAGACGATGGCGGTGAGGGTCGGCAGCTCGCGGCTCGCGTTCACGGAGCCGATGCGCAGGACGCTCGGGATGACGAACGTGAACACGACGTACATGGCGATCACCGCGACCGCGCCGAACAAGAGGGCCCTGCCGAGGTTCAGCGCGACCGAGCCATCCGAACCATCGCCCACGAGTACCGTCACAAGCAGGACGAGGGGAATGACGGCAAGGTCCTGCACCAGCAGGACACCCAATGCGTGTGCTCCGTGTACGCTTTCGAGTTCCACCCGGGACTGCAGGACGCGGAGCACGCACGCGGTGCTGCTGAGCGCGACAATGGACCCAACGACCAGTGCTTCACGGCCGGGTAGTCCCAGCGCAAACGCACAGCCTGCGCCCAGCGCCCCGGTCGCGATGACTTGCACGGTGCCGCCGCCCAGAGAGACAAGGCCCATCGCACGCAATCGTCGCCAAGAGAACTCCAGGCCAATCGCGAAGAGCAGCAGCGCCACACCCAGTTCCGCGAGGAACTCCACTTCTGCGCTGCTACTGATGACTTGAAGGACGTTGGGGCCGAGAAGCATCCCCGCAAGCAGATAGCCCACGATGGCGCTCTGGCGGAACCGCTCGCAAAGCGCACCCGCGACGAGCGCGGCGCTCAGGAGCACCGTGAGGTCAACAAGAATGCTCCAGGGGCCCATGGGCCAACTTTAGAGGAAACTAGAGCTCTGTTACTAGCCGCGCTTCGCGTCGGTCTTGCTACTGCGCCTCTGCGTCTTGAGCTCGAAGAGGCGAAGAGCGCCGAATACGACCGCGGCGAGCAGAATACAAATCAAGACTCGAATAAGCATGGGGTTCGATGCGCGGCCCGGTTCAGGGCGTCAGCGCAGCTCCTTTCAGTGCGATGTTCGCGCCGATCTGGTGCAAGAGCGCCTTCAGCGCCGCCAGCTCTTCGACTTGGCGCATCAGCGCCGGCTCTCGGCGCAACCGAGCCTGGAATTCATCGCGCTCCGAGACGGAGAGCTCGCCGTCGACGTAGGCCATCGAGAGGAGTTCGAGCCGCGTCGGTCCGCTGCCCGATGCCGCACTCATCGGCCTCTTCGGTCCATGTGGGCGCGCGACAGGCGCCGCGACAGTTGTTGGGCGGTTCGTTGGCTCGCACGCGCGACGGCCGAGTACGGATCGCAGCGCTTCTCCTTGATCGTCACTTCGCCCGCGTGCCCCAGGCTCGCATGGATGTGGCACTCGATGTCGGCACCTCCCCGGGGGCCGTTGATGTCCACCAGCAGGACGCGCACATGACGGACGCGGTGGCTGAAGCGGCGCATCATGGACTGCAGTCTTTTCTCGATGAAGCTCCGCAGTCGGTCGGTCATGCGAATCCCCTTCGCGCGCAGCTCAAGTTCCATGGCGGCCTCCTTTTGTCGATGCCCTGTTCACGAGAGCCAGTGTCCGCCTGCGCCACCGTTCGGATAGGCCCATAATCGTGACTCGTTCAGTCAGTAATATCGACGTAAGCTGTGGCGATGGAATGGCTCAACTACAACCACCTGCATTACTTCTGGGTCGTAGTCCGCGAAGGCGGGATCGCTGCCGCCAGCCGCAGGCTGCACGTGGGGCGTCCGGCGATCAGCATGCAGCTCAAGAGCCTCGAGGCGTTTGTCGGTTCGCCCCTGTTCACCAGGCGTGGCCGGTATCTGGCGCTGACCGATACCGGGAAACTGGTGCACGGCTACGCGGAAGACATCTTCCAGACCGGCAACGAGCTCGTCGATGCTGTCCGTGGTCGCGCAACCGGGAGGCCGCTCAGGTTCCGGGTGGGCATCGCGGATGTGATGGCCAAGTTGGTAGCGTTCCAGCTGCTCGAACCGGCGCTCGAGGGCGACGAGCGGATTGTGCTCGAGTGTCGAGAGGACGAGCCGACTCGCCTCTTCGCCGAGTTGGCGGTGCAGAGACTCGATCTGGTTCTCTCCGACATCCCCCTCGCCCCGGGCCTCGACGTTAAGGCGTACAACCACGTGATGGGGGAGTCCACTACGACGCTCTTTGCTGCGCCGGCGCTTGCACGGCGGCTGAAGCGCGGGTTCCCAGACTCTCTCACCGGGGCACCGTTTCTTATGCCGTCAAAGGATGCGGCGATCCGGCGTCAGCTCGAACTCTGGATGGAGGAGGTGGGCGTGCATCCGATGATCATCGGAGAGTTCGAGGACAGCGCGTTGATGAAGGTGTTCGGCCAGGTAGGCCGCGGCGTGTTTCCCGCGCCTACCGTCGTGCGGGAAGAGATCATCAACAAGTATGGCGTCCGGGCGCTGGGCGAGCTTGAGCGCGTCCGCGAGCGCTTCTACGCCATATCGCCGGAGCGGAAGATCAAGCACCCCGCGGTCGCCCGCATCGTGGCGCACGCGAAGGGCGAGACGTTCCGCTGAGGTCCGCAACACAACCGCCATCAGCGGCCATAAGTCGTGTCTGGCGCAGAGTTCCGGCGGGCGGTGTCTTGTTCTAAGACAGCGATCCGGCGATGGGTGTACCTGGGGTCCGCGACCGCTCTCCTTGCGGGCGTAAAGGATCCTCAATATGACTATCAGGTATCGCTTCTTAATGTTCTTCGCGCTGCTCGCCGCGCTGATGCTCGGCGCCTGCAGCGGCGGTGGCGGTGACGCGCCGCCCACCTTCTCCCTCATGTTCGACGCCCCCGGTGGAACCGGCTTGGCGGACGGGCAGATCAACGGGGTTCGGTATCAGCCGGACGTCACCCGGGATTTCGAGTTCGCCCTCGGCGTTGCGGCGAGTGGCCGTGTCACTGACGGCGCCGGCGATCCGATCAACAACGCACGCGTCTCGTTCCGGCCCTCCGCCGGTGCGCGCGACATCGACAGTGACCGCACGAACGACAGCGGCGATTACGACGTGACGCTTTCGGCCGGAACGTGGATCGCCACGATCGACTCCGGGCGGGACGCGCTCGGAACGATCACCGTCGGCGGCCTGACCGTTCTGGACGGCGTGCCCGCGGTTTTCGATTTCCAGTTCCCCGCAGCCGAAGGGCTCACGGGAACGGCGTTCAGCTCGCTCGGCAGCGGGCTCGACAGCGCCCGCATCACCTTCACCGGTCGAGACACCGGCGCGAAGGTCTCGGTGCAGTGCGACGGCAACGGTGCCTACTCGGCCAACCTTTGCCCCGACATGCATGACGCAGTCGTCACGCCGGTCGGCAACGACGCGGACACGCAGCTCAAGCAGCGCTTCACAGTCCAGGTTCTCGTTGGGCCGATTACGCACAACTTCACCTTGACCGCCGGCGTCCAGGTTTCCGGCACCGTCTTCAGCAGTGCGGGTTTCCGTCTCTTGGAGGACACGAAGATCAAGGTGTACCTGCCCGCCGGCAGCGACTTCTTCGAGCCCGACAGCGTGCGCGCCGATGGAGATGACGGCAGCTACTCGATCGGCCCGGTGCCGCTCGGCAACATGAGGTTTCAGCTGGAAGCACCGGGCGAAACGGGACTGCCGGTTCAGCGCTTCACGCGCACCGTCGCGGGTCCGACCGTCCAGACCGAAGACTTCACCCTGGCGCTCGGCTTCGTCCTGCGCGGCACGATCCTGATGGACGACGGCGTGACCCCCGCTCGCGAGGTCAAGGTCGAGCCGATTCCGGTGGATGGCTCGCTGGAGCCCGATGACGTCAAGACCGACGATCTCGGCTTCTACGAGATCGCGCTCTTCGCGGGCACCTACGACGTGCGCATCAAGCCGGACGGCGACAACCAGCAAATGCCCGAAACCCGCAGGCTCACAGTGACCGCGCCGACGGTTCTCGACATTACGCTCGAGCGCGGCGTGATCCTGAGGGGCGTCGTTCGTCATCCGACCGGCGGGACGCTGGCGGAGGACATCCGCGTCGAGGTTGTCGGCGTTGTCGATGCCGACGACAAGACCAACGGCGACGGCGAGTACTCGCTGCTCGTTCCGGCCGGCACGCACACGCTGGTTCTCACCGCGAAAGACGGTCCTCTTGAGGACGTGGCGCTGGCGTCGATCACCGGTGTGGTGGTTGCCGCGCCCGGCCCCGTCGTCCAGAACATTACCCTCGAACTGGCCACGACCGGGAGCACGGTTGTGCACGGCGTGGTCGTGGCCGCCGACGGCGTCAGCCCGATCAGCGGCGCGGAAATCGTCGCTCGCGACGCCAACGGCGACACGATCGGTCGCGCGACCACGGACGCCGCGGGACAGTACATTCTGGTTATTCCCTAGTTTGTCCTAGGAGCCTGTCCGAGTGACGGCCGTCGGACCGAGACCGAGCGAGGACAAGGCCAGCGAGCGGCGCCGACGAAGCTGTATCCCAAAGAACTTACTGCGAGGA
>CBDURV010000319.1:0-5398 GCA_965369495.1 uncultured bacterium | reverse complement strand
CGGAGCCGCGTTTAGACCGATATACTCTTTTTCATGCGCGCTCTTGTGCCGGCAGCCCTGCTCCTCTCCGCGATCCTGCTCGCGCCGACAGCCGAGGCGCGCCCGGAGTTCGCGCGCCGCGAGACGCTCGCCTGCGGCTATTGCCACATCCAGCCGCGCGGCGGCGGCCCGCGCAACGCCAACGGCCTGCGCTACGCGCGCAACGAGTTCAAGTTCCCGGTCACCAAGGGCAACCTCAACAGCTTCACGAAGCCCAAGCAGCGCGCCTCGATGGTGCGCGCACGCGAGCTGATTCGTATCGACAACGTGCGCGCGGCGCATACCGAGCTGACGCGCCTCGCGCGCGGGGTCAAGGAGCAGTCGGCAAAGGAGCTGGTCGCCTCGGAGCTGCATCAGCTGGGCGTGCGCGGCGACGAGATTCTCGGGCAGGCGCGCATCCTGTTGCGCAAGAGTAGCCCCAAGAAACGCGAGACCGGCATCGAGATGCTCTGCATCGTTGCCAGCGCGTACAAGGGGCTGGACGCCCAAGTGCAGGCGTCGGCCGACCTCAAGGAATTGCGCCGCGACAAGCAGTTCAAGGCGCTGGTCAAGCGCGAAGAGCGCGAGGAAAAAGCGCGCCAGGCGCTGCTCGCCGCACTGGCCCTGCGCCTCGACGGCAAAGGCAAGAAGGCCCGCAAGTCGCTGGAGAAGGTGCGCAAGAGCTACGCGGGCACCCGCGCGGCCGAGCGCGCCGCGGAACTGCTGGACCCGCAGAAACGGCCGGAAGAAGAGCCGAAAAAAGAGCCGGAGAAAAAGCCGAAGGGCTGACCCGGTGCGCTCGATGCGCTCCACCCCAAAAGCTCCCCCATCCCGTAGATTAGGGGCCCGACCGATGACGCAGCCCGCGAGCCATCCCCTGACCATCCGTACCCGGGAGGAAATGTCGCCGGAGTACTTCGAGACCGTCTCGAAAATGCTGCGCAGCCAGGCCTACCGCGAGTTGGCTGCGGCGGTCGTTTTCGCCGAGGCGCTCTCGCTGGTTCCGACCGTCGAGTTCAAGCGCCACGTCGTGCATACGGTCGAGGAAGAGATGGAGCACTACGCCATCTGCGTGCGGCTCGCCGAGCAGATCGGGCTTGCGGACTTCGACGCCGAGTGCACGCGGCATGTGCGCGAGGACAGGCCGGTTCCCGCGATCGAGTCGTTCCTTGAGCTGGGCGTCGCGGCGTTTCTCTACGACAGCGCCTCCGCCTTCCAGTTGCGCGAGTACGAAAACAGCTCGTTCGACCCCTACTGCCGCGTCATCGGTCGCATCCTCGAAGAGGAAGAGGGGCACGAGAACTTCGGCGCGGAAATGATGATTCAGATGAGCCGCGATCCCTCCAACCGCGAGGAGATCCAGCGCCACTTCGACAAGTGGCTGGCGGTTTCACTGCGCAGCTTCGGTCGCCCCGCCCACGAGCGCAGCCGCATCGCCATCGAGGCGGGCCTCAAGACGCGCGACTCCGCTGCGGTCGCCCAGGACTACGTCGATTCCGCCAAATCCACGGCGCGCCTCTGCGGCCTCGTGATTCCGTCGCGCGAGCGACTGCTCGAGCTGGGCACGGAAACCGCCGCCGACATCGACCTGGACGTTTGTCCCGCATTTCAGTGGCGCTAGGGTTTTGTCGTAGATGAAGCATCTGCGCAAACGCATCCTCGTAACCGGCGGCGCCGGCTTCATCGGCTCGCACCTCTGCGAACGCCTCTTGAACGATGGCCACGAGGTGCTCTGCGTCGACAACTACTTCACCGGCACGCGAGAAAACCTGCACACGCTGCACGACAACCCGCGTTTCGAGCTGATGCGCCACGACGTGACGTTTCCGCTCTTCGTGGAAGTGGACGAGATCTACAACCTCGCCTGCCCCGCGTCGCCCGTGCACTACCAGCACGACCCGGTGCAGACGACCAAGACGAGCGTGCACGGCGCGATCAACATGCTCGGCCTGGCGAAGCGACTGCGCGTGCCGATCCTGCAGGCGTCCACGTCGGAGGTCTATGGCGATCCCGACGTGGATCCGCAGCGCGAAGACTACTGGGGCCGCGTCAACCCGATCGGGCCGCGCGCCTGCTACGACGAAGGCAAGCGCTGCGCGGAGACGCTGTTTTTCGATTACCACCGCCAGCACAAGCTGCGCATCAAGGTGGCGCGCATCTTCAACACGTACGGGCCGCGCATGCACCCGAACGACGGCCGCGTGGTTTCGAACTTCGTGATGCAGGCGCTGCGCGGCGATCCGATCACGCTCTACGGCGACGGCGACCAGACGCGCAGCTTCTGCTACGTGGACGACCTCGTGGACGGCCTGGTGCGCCTCATGGGAACGGGCGACGAGTTCACCGGCCCCGTCAATCTCGGCAACCCGTCGCCGCTCACGATCCACAAGCTCGCGCAGACGATCATCAAGCTGACCAACTCGCGCTCCGAGATCCTGCACAAGCCGCTGCCCGAAGACGATCCGCGCCAGCGCCGCCCCGACATCGCACTGGCCGGCGAGGCGCTCGGCTGGACGCCCACCGTCGGCCTCGAGGACGGCCTACGCCGGACCATCGACTACTTCGCACCCTTCGCAAGAGACTGAAACAGACTGGGCTCGACCGGCACGAAGGGGGTACATGTCGATCGAAACCTCACTCTGGAACCGCTGGCTCGGCGATCACGACGAGACCGTGTTCGCTACGCTCGTCCGCCCGCACCTGGACTTCCTCTTCGGCTACGCGCGGCGTTTGGGCTGCAGCCCCAGCGACGCCGACGATGTGGTGCAATCCGCTCTGTGCGAACTGCTGCGCCAGCTGAGCGACAGGCCTACGCGCATCGGCTTGCGCGCATGGCTGGGCCGCAGCGTGCGCTCGCACATGCTCATGTTGCGCCGCGCCCAAGGCCGCCGCAAACGCCACGAGGGCAAGGCTCCCGCGCCTACCGCCACGGCGGAACACACCCTCGACGCCGAGGACGAAGTCGGACGCGCGCTCGCCAAACTCGTTCCCGAGGCGCGCGAACTCGTCACGCTGCGCTTCCTGCACGACCTCGAGTACGGCGAAATCGCGCGCATCGTCGGCCGCACGCCGAACGCCTGCCGCATCCGCGTCCACCGCGCGCTGCAGAGCCTGCGCAAGGATCTGGGCGAGGGCGCGCCTGCGCTGCTCGCCGCATTGCCGCTGCTCGCGCCGACCGCGGAAGCGGCCGACGCGCTCGTACGCGGCGCACTCGAAGAATTCAAGAGAGCGCCGGTCCTCCCCGCACCGCGATGGGTCGGCGTGGGCGCCGCCGCTTCGGTAGCCGCGGCGGCGTTGATCGGCGCGGCGATCGCGGTCGGCTCGCTCGTTTCCGCCACGCAATCGAACGAGACCGACGGCCGGCGCGAGCGCGTATCCGTTCGAAGGAAGAGCGAGCCCGCCCCCGCTGCGCCGGAGCCGGGACTCCCAATCGAAGCAGATGATGCGCCGCCGCCGTCAACAGCAAACACCGCTGGATCCGTCGCCGATGCACGCGTCAGTTACACATGCACAGGCACGATCCTGTTCACCGATGGCAAGCCGCTCGTTGGCGCCGACATATCCACGAGCGTGGGCGGTCAGGTCGTACGCACGGACGCCAGCGGGCGGTATTCGCTCGTGGTCGAATCCGGCCCGTACGTCTACCTTCGCCTCGATCTCGGGGAACGCGAGTACCTCGACCTCGCCCATCTCGAACTCGGCGCCGTCCGGGTCATCGACCAGGACGTGACGCTCGCCGGGAGCGTTCCCGTGGTGGGCAGCGTGCTCGACGTCGCGACGCGCGAGCCGGTCGTGGATGCCTACGTCCACCTGCACTCGCGATCGGGTGGCTTTCAGCCCGCACGCAGGGCCGTGGTCAGGACGAAAGCGGACGGGTCCTTCTCGATCCCGCACGTGCCGCACGGCGCGTACACGATCATCGTGCGCCCCGTCGGGCACCGGCAGCGCAAGGTGGAGTACGACCATCCGCAGACCGCTTCGGTGGGTGAGATTCTTCTCAATCGTGCCGAAACACTGCGGATACGCATCGTCGGAGCGCCACCCGAGGCGATCGGGGCCATATTCGTGTGCCGGCTCCACGGTCCCGGTCTGCCCATGAACACACTGGCCTTCGCGAAGTTGGACTCCGACTTCACCTTCACGTTCGATGCGCCGCCCCCCGGCGAATACCGCCTCGAGACGCAAGCGCAGCGTGCCCTGCCCAAGCTGGACGAGACGATCCGGATCACCGCCGGAACTCCCGAACCGATCGAGATTCGGCTCGGCCCTGGCGGATCGGTCGAAGGTGTCTTCCGCGACCTCGATGGTTTGCCGCTCGGCAACAAGTGGCTCTCCATTTCCGGCCGCTGGCAAGTGCCGACCGACCAGCAGGGGCGGTTTCGGTTCCCCTTGGTCGATGTTGGCCGCCACTCGCTCAGCTATTCGCCCCCTGGCGCCCAGAAACTTCGTCTGGCGTCGCTGGACATACGCGCAGGCGGTCGGATCGAAATCGAGCCGCGGTTGCGTGGACGTTGCACGCTGCGCGGAAGCGTGCCCGCGCTTGCGGCCCCCGCGAGAGTGCGCATCGAATTGCGCTGGCCCGGCGAGCGCGAACCACTCTCGTTCGCGCTCGTCGATCCGGGAAGCGCATTCACCATGGCGCATCTCCCCGAAGGGCGTTTCGAATTGCTCGTCACCACGCCCATCGCCGCCGACATCCGACGAGAGGTGAACATCACACTGGGCCGCCCCACCGATCTCGGACAACTTACGCTTGTCCCGCACCCGCCCGTCCCGATCGAGGTGGCAGTCCCGGCCGACGTGCCCCTGCCCGCTGGCGTGCGCATCGTCTGGGGAAAGAACGCACCGTGGGTCAATCTCGACGCGCACGGGCGCGGAACCGTCCATTCCCTGCCCCGGGGGCCGCAAACGGGCACCGTGCGCGCTAGAGGATTTGAGCCGACGGAGTTCACGGTCATCGTCGCGCCCGGCCTCCCGGCCGTGAAGGTCTATCTCGAACCGAGCGACTAGGCGACAATGCCGCCCGTGACCTTCGACGCCGCCGGCTCGCTCCTCTTTAAGTCCTACGACATTCGCGGCATGCGCCTCGAAAACCGTGTTGTGTTACCGGCGATGGTGACGCGCCTCTCGGGGGAGGACGGCGTCGTCAACGACGCGATCGTCGATCGTTACGTGCGCTACGCAATGGGCGAACCGGGGCTCATGGTGGTCGAGGCGATGGCGGTGCACAGCGCCAAGAGCGGGCCACTGCTGCGCGCCAGTTCGTCGGAGTTCGTGCCGGGCTTGCGGCGGTTGACCGACTCCTGCCGCGCGGTCTCGCCTACGAAGACCGCGGCGCAGATTATCCACTTCCTCAAGATCGCGCGCAGCGGATGGCGGC
>CBDURV010000318.1:0-5399 GCA_965369495.1 uncultured bacterium | reverse complement strand
GCTCCCTCCCTCCTCAGCGCGGATTTCGGTCACCTCGAGAGCGAGATTCGCTCCGTCACCGATGGCGGCGCGGACCTTCTGCATCTCGACGTGATGGACGGACACTTCGTGCCCAACCTCACGTTCGGCCCCTTCATCGTAGAGGCGATTCGCCGGCTCACGGAACTGCCGCTGGATTGCCACCTCATGATCGAGGATCCGTTGACGTACGGTCCGCAGTTCGCATCCGCGGGCGCGGACATTGTCACCTTCCACATCGAAGTCGCCCCGGATCCGTTGCCGGTCTTCGATGCGATCGAAGACAACGGTGCGAAGGCGGGCCTCGTCGTCAATCCCGACACGGACGTGCGGCTTCTGGCGCCCTTCCTGGACCGCTGCGAGATGGTGCTGATCATGTCGGTCTTCCCCGGCTTCGCGGGCCAGTCGTTCATCCCCGAGGTGCTCGAGAAGGTGCGCCTGCTGCGCGGGGAGTTCGAGTTCAAGCGCGACATCCAGATCGACGGCGGCGTGAGCCCCAAGACGGCGGCGGCGTGCGTGGAAGCGGGCGCCAACGTGCTCGTCGCGGGCAGCGCCGTCTACGGCCAGAAGGATCGCGGCGCCGCGATTCGAGCCATTCGGGAGGTCTGCTAGTCATGGGTTGGAACTTCCGCAAAAAGAAAGACATTCCCGGCGGCCTGTGGCTCAAGTGCCCCAGTTGCGGCGCCATGCTGCAGCGCCGCGTCCTCGCGGAAAACCTGGGCGTGTGCCCCGAGTGCGAACACCACTTCAAGGTCACGGCACTCGACCGCGTGCGCCATCTGCTCGACGAGGACACTTTCGTGGAGATGGGCACCGAGCTCAAGACGAGCAATCCGCTTTCGTTCGACGGCTACGACGCCACGCTCGAACGCTCCAGGAAGCGCTCCGGACTGGACGAGGCGGCCACGGTCGGCCACGGCAAGCTCGACGGCATGCCGGTCGCGTTCGCCGCGCTCGACTTCAACTTTGTTGGCGGGTCGATGGGCGTCGTGGTCGGCACGCGCGTGACGATCGGCGCCGAATACGCGTTCGAACACAAGATCCCGCTGATCGTGATTTCGACCTCGGGCGGGGCGCGCATGCACGAGGGGGCGCTGTCGCTCATGCAGATGGCCAAGACCAGCGCCGCCATCGCGCGCATGAACGAGGCGGGCCTGCCCTACGTGTCGGTGCTGGCGGACCCGTGTACCGGCGGCGTGATCGCCTCCTACGCGGCGCTTGGCGACGTGATTATCGGCGAACCCGGCGCGCTGATCGGCTTCGCTGGACCGCGCGTCATCGCGACCACCATCGGCACGATGCTGCCGGACGGCTTCCAGCGGTCGGAATTCCTGCTGGAGCACGGATTCATCGATCGCATCTGTCCGCGCGGTCGCCTCAAGGCGGAAATCTCGACGATTTTCCAGTTCACGGCGCCGGCGCCGGTGCGTGAGCAGGTAAAGATCGAACCTTGATTGACCGATTCGGTTTCGTATAAACGGCCCCAGAGTCCCCGGTAGCTCAATGGTAGAGTACCCGGCTGTTAACCGGTGGGTTGTTGGTTCAAGTCCAACCCGGGGAGCCACAAATGCGGCCCCGCCACCCGGCGGGGCCGCAGCTTTTTCAGCGACGTCCTCGACGCAATCGATGTGGTACGAAGCTTGGCTCTGAAGTGAGCGAACCATGGCTTCCCGCATGCACGAGATCTTTTTCGAGGTGTTCGAGCCGCTCCCGCGCCAGGGACCTGGGAGCTTTTCCTGCACCCGGCGGGCCCTCGCCCTGTGCCACGAACTGCCGCCCGCACCGCGCATCTTGGATCTGGGCTGTGGAGCGGGTGCCCAGACGCTCGATCTCGCCCGCCTGACCGACGGTTCGATCCTGGCGATCGACAGCCATGCACCGCTCGTCGATCGCCTGCGCGCGCAGCTCAATGACGATGCGCTGACGGGGCGGGTCGAGGCACGGGTCGCCGACATGTCGGCGCTGGATCTGTCGCCCGAGAGCTTCGACCTCGTCTGGTCGGAGGGCGCGCTCTACAACCTGGGCTTGGAGAGTGCGCTGCCGTTGTGCGCCAGGCTCCTCCGCCCGGGCGGTTACCTCGCCTTCACCGATGCGGTCTGGCGGAGTGATGACCTGCCGCCCGATGTGCGCGAAGCCTTTGCCGACTACCCCACGATGGGCAAGGTCGAGGACGTCCTGTCACTGCTCCAGCGCGGCGGTTGGTCCGTCGTCGATCACTTCGACCTGCCGCAAGAGGCATGGTGGGACGACTTCTACGGCCCGATGGAGCAGCGGATCGAAGCGCTGCGAACGAAGTACGCTCACGACGCAGAGGCACTCGCCGCACTCGATGAAGTCGCGAAGGAGCCGCGCATGCACCGTCGCAGCGGCCACCAATACGGCTACACCTTCTTCGTCGCGCGTCGAGCCTGACCGTCCTACGCGGCGGTACCCTTTCGTCCTCGGAGCTCGGGCGCGCGCAGCCAGAGCGCCGCCGCAAGTACACCGACCGCCGCTCCCAGCAGCACCGGCCGCATGCCGTAGTAGGTGGCAAGCCAACCGCCGAGCGCCGCCCCGAGCGGCGGCACGCCCCAGAGCAGGAACGAGAACGACGCGTTGACGCGGCCCTGGAGATGCGGCTCGGTCGCCTGCTGTCGAAGGCTGATCTGCGTCACGTTGAAGAGCGGTCGGGCGAAGCCGAGCAGGAGCTCCGACGCGACGAGCGTTGCGATCACGACCGGTCGCGGACCCGCCGCAAGCGGAATGAGCAGGCGCGCGATACCGGTCAGGATCTGCGACAGCATCAACGCGCGTCCGGTTCCCAGGCGCGCCGCGATGCGTGGCGCCATGGACGCACCCAGCATGGCGCTGGGGCCCGAAGCGGCGAGTATGAGACCCAGCAGCGCCGGCCCGATTTCCAGCACGCGCGTCATGTAGAGCAGTTGCAGCGCCACGATCATCTGACTGCAGAAGTTGTGGGATGCGCCGCAGAGGACAATCGGCCGCAACACGCCGTGAGTGAGTACCAGACGCAACCCCTCGCGAATCTGACGCAGCATCGGCGGCCGGTCGGGCCGCGGTTCGGGAACGGGTTCCTTGCGACGAATCGTGGCGATGCAGTAGGCGCCGGCGAGCAGTCCGATGGCATCCAGCGCGAGAGCGAGCGGCGCCGTCAACCAGGCGACCAGCAGACCGCCGATGCCCGGTCCCGCAAACTGCGCCACGGACGCCGAGACCTCGATGCGGCTGTTGGCGCGAACCAACTGCTCGGGGGGCAGCAACCACGGCAGGTAGGCGCGCGCGGCGATAATCGACACCACCGAAATCGCCCCGAGCGCACAGGAGATCACATAGAGGTGGCCGATGCGCAGGGCGTCGGAAAACCAGAGAATCGGCACGAGCGCGAGCAGCAGTGCGCGCAGCACGATGCCGCCAACCATGATGGGGCGGCGGCGCACGCGGTCGATCCAGACGCCGGCGAAGAGCGAGACCACCAGCGTGGGTAGCGGTTGCAGCATGACCAGCACACCCATCTGGGCAGGCGTCACCTGCAGTGCGATCACTGCGGTCAGCGGCAGCGCAAGGTGCCTGACCGCGCTGCCGAAAAACATGATCGATTCGCCCGCCCAGAGTCGGCGGAAGTCGGGATTCCGACGAATCGAAGCGGTGGGGGGCACGGGGTGAGAATAGCCGCGATTGTCAAATGACGTTACGGCCACGCGCCGGTGACCGGGGAGTGATGCGATCGGGCGCAGCATGTGTGCATGTACCGCGCAGCCCTTCTCACGCTCCTGCTGTCATCCATCTGCGTCGCGCAGCAGGCGGATCCGATTGATCGCCTCTTCCACGTCGATCCCGCCATTCGCAAGGCTGCGCGGGAAGAACTGCTGCGCCGCAAGGACACACTCCTGCCCAAGTTGTTGGAGCGCATCGAGCAGCGCGTGGCCGCCGGCGTAAAGCGCAACTCGACGCTGCATGTCTACGCGGTGCGCGACCTCACGATCGACAAGCAGGTCTGGGCGGATGCATTGGTGCGTGTGAAGGCTCTCGACGCCATCGTTCGCGAGCAGCCGAACGGCGTCTTGGTCGTCTATGCCGACCAGGCTGGCCACACGCGCGTCGCGGCGATTCTCACGGAAGTGCGCCGCCGCGCCTCACGCACGATCGAATTGGACACGCATCTACTTGTCTTGCCGCGCACCGTGAAGCTGCCCGCGACGATCGAACGAAAGAACTTCGTCGCGTGGGCGCGGGAGCAAGGCAGCAAGATCAACTCGATGCCCGTCCTGCGCGGGCGCAACGGCCAACCGCTCGAGATCACCACGATGCGTCAGATCTCGTACGTCGCCGACTTTGATGTCGAGGTGGCACAGGGGACGTTCATTGCCGATCCCATCGTGGACACGGTTCCAATCGGCATTTCGATTGAGGTGACTCCCGTAATCGACGCCCCCGGCAAGTCGATCTCGCTCTCGCTGGACGTGCGCTTCGACCACCTTCGGTTGCCCATGAAGGAGGCGCAACGCAGCCTACCGGGCGGACGGAACACCAAGGTCCAGCAGCCGGAAACGCGCACAACTCGCGTGCGCACCGTCCGCACGCTCGAGCCCGGGCAACTCGCCGTCATCGATCTCGGCGTCGATACCGAGGGCCGCCGGCACGTGCTCTTCGCCGATGCCCGAGCCCGCCCCCCGGCTCGCTAGGCCGTTTCAATCGAACGTTCACTAGGCCGCGCAACCGACTGCCCCATAACGTTTTATCGGTATTTTCGCTTCTGCCGGCTTCGCTTCTTGCGAATGAGACTCATTCTCAATAAGATCCCGGCCATGGCAACTAGACGACCTCTCCTGGGTCTCCTGGCGCTCGTCTCCATCGCGCTTGGCAGCCCGGATGACAGTGACGATCTGAAGAAAATCGTCGAGGAACAAGGCAAAGAACTCGAACGACTTCGCAAGGCGATGGGCGAGCTCAAGGCACAGCCCGCCCGCTCGGATGTGGAGCGCGAGGTCGAGAGCTATCTCGACCAGACGGAGCGCCCGGTGCGCGGCGTCGCCGAGGGCTGGAGCCGCGACACCGGCATGTCGAGCAGCCGTCTCCGGCTCGGCGGCTACTTCAGCATCGAGTTTCGCGACGACGGCGACGGCCACACGCCCAGCTTCGACTTTCATCGACTCGTGCTCAAGCTGCAGGCGGACATCGCCAACGGCATCAGCTTCGATTCGGAAATCGAGTTCGAAGGCGGCGGCGCGGACGTGGGGTTCCTGACAGGGAACGAGATCCTCATCGAGTACGCGGAACTGCGATTCGAGATCTGGGAGGCGTTCCTCGCGTTCGACGCGGGCTTGATTCTCGTGCCGTGGGGTCGCTTCAACTTCTATCACGACGACCCGATGAACGACCTC
>CBDURV010000317.1:0-5452 GCA_965369495.1 uncultured bacterium | reverse complement strand
GCGCACAGGTGCGGTGGAGTTCCCGCATGCGTGGCTGCTCGACAACTCCATGGTGGTGAGCGACGCGCCGCTTGTGCCGGACAGGCTCAGGTGGCGCCAGACGCTGCTTGGCTACAAGATCGATGGCCGCCCTGTGTTCAAGCCGGGTCGTGACGGTGATCTTGAGGCGCTCGCGAAGATGTTGAACGACGACCGCTGGCTCGACCGCGACGCCGTGCTGGAAAAGACGCGCGACGCCATCGTCATCACCGACGACAACATGGCGAGCGAGTGGGGTCACCTGCGCTGATGCACGCTCGTTCACTGAGCGCCGAGCGCATGGACGACCCCGGCTTGCCGGGACTTGAGCACAAGGAGGCGCTGCGCGGCCTCGCACGAATCAACGGGTTCAGCCGCACCGTCGATGCGTTCTGGCCGTCGCTGCGAGCGCTGGCCGAACGCCACGGCGAATTGCGCGTGATCGATCTCGCATGCGGCGGCGGCACGCTCGCAACCGGCCTGGCGCGGCGCGCATCGAAGCAGGGCGTGCCGATCGAAATGCACGGCTGCGACATCAGTCCGCGTGCCATCGAGGTTGCGCGTGCGAACTCCGGCGTCGAATTCTTCGAGGCCGACCTGTTCGGCGACGCGTTTCCCGAAGGCTACGACGTTTACATCAACTCGCTCTTCCTGCACCACCTGCGCGAGGAACGCGCGGCACTGCTGCTGCGGCGCATGGCGACCGGCCGCGCGTTCATCCTGGAGGATCTACGGCGCACGCGCCTGGGCTACCTGATGGCGCGTTGGGGCGTGCGATTGTTGACGCGCTCGCCGGTGGTGCGCTACGACGCACCGGTGTCGGTCAAGAACGCGTTTACCCTGCCCGAGGTGCACGCGCTGCTCGCCGACGCGGACTTGCCGCGGGCGCGCGTGGAGTCCTGCTGGCCACAGCGCTTCCGAATCGAGTGGGAGTCGCATTGATTCTCGTCATCGGCGCGGGAGTCGCGGGCAGCACCGTGGCGCGCGAACTGGCGCTCCTCGGCCAGCGTGTCGTGTTGGTCGAGCGCGAGCGCTTCCCGCGCGACAAGGTGTGCGGCGGCTGTATCGGCCCGCTCGCCATGCGGACGCTGCGCGATGCGGGGCTCGGTGCGTTGCCGGAGCAATGCGGCGGCACGCCGGTGCGCCGTTTCGAGTGGAGCGCGCGCGGCAGGAGCGCGTGCGTGCCGCTGGGTGGCGGTGTAGTCTTGTCGCGTGGCGCGTTCGATGCGGCACTGCTCAATGCCGCTCGCGATGCAGGCGTGGAAGTGCGCATGGGTGTCAGCGCGACGCCGGGTTCCATCGAGGCGCCGCTCACGATCGTGGCGACGGGCCTGGGCGGCGGCGTCGTCGCGCGCGAATCGATGCTGGGTGCGGGCGTCGTGCTGGAGGCCGCGCCGGACGGATACGAGCCGGGCACGATTCATATGGCGCATGGCAAGGGCGGCTACGTGGGCGCCGCGGTCGCGGAGGGCGGACGGCTCGTCGTTGGGGCCGCACTCGCCGCCGACACGGCGCAGACCCACGGCATCGCCGGCGCGGTCGCGCGCATTCTCGCGCAGGCGGGCCGCCCGCCTCTGCCCGACGACGCCGCGTGGAAGGGAACGCCGCTGCTCACGCGCACTGTGCACCCCGCCTACGAGGAGCGCGTGCTCTTGTTGGGCGATGCCGCGGGCTACGTCGAGCCGTTTACCGGCGAGGGCATGGGCTGGGCGCTGCACACAGCACGCATGCTGGCGCCACTGGCGGCCGAGGGTTGGTCGCCCGAACTCGGGCCGCGCTGGCAGGCGCTGCTCGACAAACGAATCCGACCCGCACAGCGCCGCTGCCGTATGTTGACGCGCGCGCTGCGCTGGTCCGCCACCGCGCCGCTCGCCATCGGGGCGCTGCGTCGCTTTCCCAGACTGGCGCCCCGCGTCGTACAAGCCACATCCGCATGGGCCTCCACTTCCTGAACCTCGGTACCGCCGTTCCCGCGGGTTCGATCAACCAGGATGAGTCGGTCGCGTGGTCGCGGAAGGTGCTCGCGGGTGACCGCCGACGCCTCATCGGGCCGCTCTTCATGCGCGCCGGCATCGACAAGCGGCACTCCGTGTTGCTGGAAGGCTCGCCGCCGAAGCAGGAGTTCTTTCTGCCGGCCAAGGGGGAGGGGGACCGGGGGCCGACAACGCGCGAGCGCATGGCGGTCTACGAAAAGGAAGCGCAGCCTCTCGCGCTCGAGGCGTCGCGCAAGGCACTCGCCGGGCGCACCGACATCACGCATCTCGTCGCGGCAACCTGCAGCGGTTTCAAAGCACCCGGCTTCGATGTCGAGTTGATTCGCGCGCTCGGCCTGCCGCCCACCACGCAACGCACCATGGTCGGATTTATGGGCTGCCACGGCGCGTTCAATGCGCTGCGCGTCGCGCGCGCCTTCGTCGAGTCGGATCCGCAGGCGCGCGTACTGGTTTGTGCCGTAGAGCTTTGCAGCCTGCACTACCAGTACCGCACCACGGCGGAGTCACTTGTCGCCAACGGCCTGTTCGCCGACGGCGCGGCGGCCTTGGTGGCCGAGGCCTCGGGCGATGGGTGGACCCTCACCGCCAACGGCTCGACGCTTCTGCCCGGCACCGAAGAGATGATGAGCTGGGAAGTAGGCGATCACGGATTCGTCATGGGCCTTTCGGGGCTCGTCCCGGATGCGATTGCCAGCCTGCTACCGGCGTGGCTCGACGGCTGGCTGGCGGAGCAGGGGCTTGTGCGCGACGACATCGCGACATGGGCGGTGCATCCCGGCGGTCCGCGCATTTTGTCCGCGGTCGAGCGTTGCCTCGATGTGCAACTCGACATTTCGCGCGCGGTGCTGCGCGAGTACGGAAACATGTCATCGCCGACGATCCTCTTCGTGCTCGACCGCTTGCGGCGCGAGGGCGCATCGCTGCCCTGCGTGGCGCTCGGGTTCGGCCCGGGACTCACCGTCGAGGCGATGCTGCTAACGCAAGGCGCCGCTCGATGAGCTTGTCCACCAGCGGCGCGAGACGCTGCGCGGGCGGGAACGGCTGCGCGTCGAGTGCCGTGTTCCAGGCCACGCGCGCCGCATCGAGATCGCCGAGGCGCGCGTACATGTCGCCCAGGAAGAAGAGCGACTGTTTGACCGGCGCGATCGCGACCGCTTCGTCCAGCGCATCGCGCGCCAGTTTCAGGTCGCGATAGGGCCAAGGCACGATGGAACGAAAGCGCCCCATAAGCTGAAGCGGACCCGCGCAGTCGATGCCTCGGTCCAGCTTGATCGCACGGTTCGCAGCCGTAAGCACGCGCTGCGGAATGCCGTTCATGAACGCCGCGATCTTGCCCTGCCCGACGCCGACCATCGCCACGTTGAGCCCGACGAGAAGCTGCGCCGACGCATCGTCGGGCTTGGCCGCCAGCGCCCGCTCGGCGGCGACCAGCCCCGCTTCCGCCGCCTCGCGAACCGGTGCGCGGGCGTCCGCCGAAAGCCGTCGTTCCGCGTCCAGCAGGTGCCGCAGCGTCTTGCACTCAAGCGCGAGCGATGCGCGATAGGCCGCCTCGGTCGCCGCCACCGACTGCCGCTGCGCCTCGGCATGAAAGCGCTCGTAGTCACTCGCCGGCGTCGGCTCAACAGTGCGCGGCGCCAGCGCGCATCCAACGAGCAGAGTGAGTATCGTCGTCGCGATCCGAATGCGGCGATCCTAACCAGTCCGTTACTACCTGCGCCATCGATATTGCGTAAGTTATTAGTGACAAGGGTGTTGCGGATGACGACTGCGCCGCCCGCGGCGCAATGTTCGATTCCCGTGCATGCGTCGTGAGCGCAAGCGACGCATGATCGCTGGTCGATCCGCGAGAGAGCCCACGCATCGGCGTCCCGTCGCTGCCTCGCGCCCGCCCCATTTGGTCGCCCGTTGGCGTGACTGCGCCGTCGATGGCGCAGTCGGCAGGCGTAAGTGCCTGCTGACCAAGGGATAGTATGAATCCGGTGGCGCAGGTGGTGCGTCTTAGGCGAGCGAGGTCAGCGCGCCGCTCACGAGGTCGAGCAGGTACTCGTAACTCGTTCCCCCGTTGCGGGCGGCATCGATGCGGGCGCTGTCGGTTCCGTTGAGCAACACGCGGCCGAGGATCTCGTTGTTGCCGTCGAGAACCCGCAGGTTGGCCGCGAGGCTGGGGACATCTCCGAGCAGCGACAGCGTTGACACGTCATCGAAGTCGAGAGTCACGAGGCAGGCATCGACGATTGTGGTCGCGGAGGCGCTGACCGACACCGGCAAGCCGCCCACAAAGCGCATCGCGAACCAGGCGCTCTCGATCTCCGCTGTCGGATCGACCTGAATCAGCATGCGGTCGCCATCGGAAAGACGGCTCAGAAGCGGCAGCAGCACTTCGATTCCGCCCGAGACTTCCTCTTCGGTGAACGGCATCAACGGCGCGCCGTCGGCGTCCACGAAACTGAGGATCCCGGTCAAGTCGGGCTGCTCGTCACCTGAGAGATCGCTGAAGAACGGAATTACAGCACCTTGGAGGCCGCTGAGTGTGAGATTTGGGGTTCCACCGGTCGGCAGCAGCGAATCGAGCAGACCCAGCGTGCGGTCGATGCCGTCTGCCGCGCACGATTCCAGCACGGCGCCGACTTCCTGCGCCTCCTGCGGGATCGCTGCATCGGCTTCGGGGCCGGAGCCGCCACTGCCGCAGGCGACGAGAAGGGTGGGCAAAAGGAGGAGGCCGAGTGAATATCGCATTGCGATAGACAGTTCGGCCACGAGAGGCACTACTTGAGGGCTCCATCGTCGGCCCGAGGCCGCGCGAGGACAAGCTGGACAAAGTCGCGGCGACGCCGCTGTGTTCCAGAAATTCACTGCAAGGAGCCGCGACGCAGCTCAGCGCCGCCGCAGCCGGCCGAAGCCAGATGGAGTCCTCGAGTAGTGCCTTCTACTGTTCTTGAATCGCGGCGATGCGCAGGGCGGCGGGGGGGTGCGAATCGTAGTAGGCGGAATGAAGGGGGTCGGGGGTCAGGGTCGCCGCGTTCTGCTCGTAGATCTTCACCAGCGCGCCGATCATGGCGGGCGCCGACGTCTCTTCCACGGCGAATTCGTCCGCCTCGAACTCCTGCTTGCGCGACCAGTAGCTCCAGAGCGGGCGCAGCGGAAACGCGAAGTAGGGCCCCACCCACATGAGCAACAATAGCGCGGTCGCATCACTGGCGTGGGTGACGCCGAGGCCCGACTGGAACCAGCTTGTCTGCTTGAGCCACGCAAAGAGTGCCAAGGCAGCGAACACCTCGACGGCACTCACCGCCATGCGCCTGAGGATGTGCTTGCGCCGGAAGTGGCCGATCTCGTGCGCCAGCACTGCCTCGAGTTCTTCGAGCGGCAACAACTCGCACAGCGTGTCGAAGAGCACCACGCGCTTGGTGCGGCCGAAGCCGGTGAAGAACGCATTGGAG
>CBDURV010000316.1:0-5486 GCA_965369495.1 uncultured bacterium | reverse complement strand
GCCGGCCACGCGCGATCGACGCCCAAACGGCGCAGCATCAAGGAGATTCCGCCGATGCCAAACGCGACCGCGCCGGCCCATCCGCCCGCGGCGACAAGGAAAACAATCTGCCAGACCGGGCTCACGAGTCGCAGGAGGGCAACTCAAAGTGCGGGCCCTTGTCCGGTGCGGCCGGTACGAGGAGCGTCAGGTCCAGCTCGCCCGAGGCGCCGCACCCGACCAGTGCGCGGCCGCGGCGCGCGATTCCGCAAAGCTCCTCGGCGGCAACGCCGGCATCGGTGGCTTCGCCGTCGCGAATGCGCACAAGGCGCCGACCGTCGGCCAGCAAAACGTACAGCGCCGCGTCCGGCCCGACCGCCATCGCGCGCGTGGCCGCGTTGACCGTCAGGCGCGCGCGCTGGGTGACACCGCCGAGCGTCGGCCGGTAGCCGATCACCTCGCTGTCGCCGCCAATCCAGAAACCGGACGAATCCACGGCAAGGGAGCGCACGACGAAACCCGCCGGCTTGGTGAGCTCAAGCGGATTATCGCCGAGCCGCACCAGCACGCGCCCGTGCGCGCTGCCGGCGAAACCGATCAGCAGACCGCCGCCCATGCTGACCGCGAGCGCGGTGGCGTGCTCGGGAACCGGCACGACGCCCAGCACCGTCCCCGCGCGGTCGAGCGTATAGACGCGCCCCTCCTCCAGCACCGCCAGCGTCTCGCCGTGGAAGGCGATGGCCAGTGCCGGCGCTTCGAGCGTGTGCTCGCCCTCGAACCAGAGCCGCTCACCGCCGCGATCGAGGCATGCGGACGTGCCCGAATCGGACACGGCGAAGGCAAGGGGCGCCACGAGCATGGGTGCGATTGGATCAGCGAGGAGGCGGATTCGCCACCTTTGCGCGTTTCCGACCGAGTTGTTCCTCGAGTACGGCGATTTTTCCCGAAAGCGCGGACACCTGAGCCTCGAGCCGGCGAGCGCGCTCTTCCTGCTGTTTGCAATCGTCCTCGGCCGCCCTCTTCCGCTCTTCCGGCGACAGGACGCGCTTGGGTGCCGTGGGCCCCGGCTTCGGGGACGGGACCGAACCAGAGCGAAAGAACCGCCCGTTTATGACGCGCACGCCCCCCTGAACCATGAATCCTGCGTTGCCCCAGCCCACAAAGGCCTGGCGGCGCAGCGCGGCCGCGCCCTGCTCGATGCCCGGCACCTCCTTGACAAGTCTCGCTCGCAGCGTCTTCAGGTCCGCGCGCGCGGCAGCATTACCGCGCGCGGCCAGGTCGATGCGCTCGTGGAACAGGGGGCGGCCGCCCGCCGTGCCGATCGCCTCCGCATCCGCGATGCGAGCCTCGACGCGCTCGAAACGGCGCCTGAGCAATTCGCCCTGGAGATTCCACGCGGTCTCGAGGGCGGCGCCGCCCTCCCGCAACTTCTCGATGCGAGTGGCGCCCAGCGCGCTGCGATCCGCTTCGCGCAGTTCCGCCATGCGGCGCTCGGTCTTGGCCATGGCGCGTTCCAGCAACTTGCTGCGCTCCTGCACGAGGCGCGTCTCACTGCGCAGTTTTTCCACATCGCTCGCGAGACGTTCGAGCCGCGATTCCAGCTCATCCGCGCGGGCGACCGGAATCAGCAGCAACACGGCGATCACGATTTTCATCGCGAATCCTCTTCTGCCTCGGCGATCGTGCGGCGCAACTCGCGCAGCCGCGTCTCCAGGATCAGCACCTTGCGGGTCAGATCGACGACCTTTCGCTCCAGGTCCGCCGCCCGCTTGGCCGCGACCGGATCGACCGGCTCCGGCTTGGGACGCCGCGCACTCGGTGCCTTGCGCACCGCTTCGACGCGGGCGGGTCGATTGAGCGTGTCGTCAAGGCGCATCAGCAGTCGCGTCAACTCCTGTCGAGCCGCGAGGTCGCCGCCGCGCACCGACTTGAGCAGCGTGTCGAGGCGCGTGCGATCCGCGGCACGCGTCGCCCGCGACCGGCGCGCGGTGTTCTCCCGCGCCAACGCAGCCCGCCGCGCCTCGACGTCGGCACGGCGGCGCACGATGTCCTCGATGCGCGCCGCGTCGAGCGGATTGCCATCCGGCTTGCGCGCCGCCTCGAGCGCCACGTCGAGCGCGCGTATCTCCCGGTCGAGCGCGAGCCGCGGCTCCGCCGCCTTGCGTGCAAGATCCCGCAACGCGGCGACGCGCTGCTCGACGAGCTTGAGTCGCGCGTCGAACGGCTCCTGCGCACTTGTGACCGTGGCGGCCAGAAGCAGCAGGAAACCGGGCAGCAGGCGCATGGGTCCATTATCCCACCGGATCGGCGGCGCGTTACTCCGAATCGCCTCGCAGGTGGCGCAGTTTGGGAATGTCGTAGCTCTCCGCGATGCGTTTGTCGATCGCATCGAGGTCCTTGACCGAGACGGCGAAGTCGCTGGCGACGCCGTCGAACTTGAAGACGTGGAACTCGCCCTGCGGCTTCGCCAGCGCCTTGGGAACGTCGGCGATCACCGAAATCGCCATGCCGTTGATGGTGTCGATCGGCGTGTGGCGCAAGTCCTCGAAGCCCTTGTTGGACTCGTCCACGAAGACGCGATCGACATAGACGTGCCGGCGCCGCGGGCCGGTGGCGTCCCAACCCTCCCGCTCGCGTGCGCGGCGCAGGAACACGCCGCCCGTGGAGCGCGGGATATAGACGCGCTCGTGCAGTTCGAGAATGACCAGGCCGCCCACGACGAGATACTGCGGACGCCCCGTTCCGGGACCGCTCGGCACCGTGCGCACCGAGTCGGGCCACGCCTTGAGTTCGAGTTCCAGGTCGATCTCCTTGCCGCCCCGCAGGACGCGCACCTTGAGCTTCTCACCCGGGAAACGCCGGCCCTGGAAGAGCCACGACGCGGCCAGGCGCCCGTGCAACTCGTGCTTGAACTTGCCCTCGTCGTCGAGGTCATAGCCATCCACCGCAAGGATCACATCGCGCTCCTGCAGGATGCCCTCGCCGGTTCGGCCGGCGACCGTACGCACCACGCCGATACCGTGCTGTTCCGGCTTGAGGCCGTAGTAGTCGCGCAGGTCCTGGCGCAGGAGCGTTTGGATCCAGACGCTCGAACCGGGGCAGCCGTTGTAGGTGCCGTCCTCGTGGTCGCGCATGTACTTGCCGATCGACTCGATGGACGTCATGCGGCCCTGGTTGCGCGAACGCGAGGTGAGCAGACCGACCACCTTGCCGTCCTTGAGGGCGATCTGACCGTTGCCGCTGCCCTGGCCCTCCGTCTGGAGGATGAGCGAAAGCACGGTCGCGCTGGCATCGGCGCGCACGACGCGGGCCGGGCTGCGCACGACCATGTTGTCGTTGCCCAGTTCATAGATGTCGAATTCGTCGTCGAGCTTGACCGATTCGCCGAGCGGGAGCGGCTTGAGTTGCTCGCGCAGGGTCGGGTCGGTGATCTCGACGAGCGCGAGCCCCATGCGGATGTCGGCGTGCTTGAGCTTGGCCGGGTAGCGGCGCGCGCTGTTGGCCACCTGCACCTCGATCATGAGCGCGTCCTGCACGTTGCTCGCCAGCGTCAGGATCAGGCCGGGCGCGATGACTACGCCGCGACCGGTGCCGTTGCGCACGCCCGACTTCTTCCACGGCGACGTGTAGTTGTAGGACTGGCTGGTGGCGATGACCTTCACGAGCCCCGTCCGCAGCTTGGGCATGAGATCTTCCGCCACCGCGGCAGCGGCCAGCAGGAAAAGCGCGATTGCGATTCGGTTCATCCTAGCCATCTCCCTTGAGGTAACGGTCCTTGAGGATGCCGTAGCGCTCGCAGATTTCCTTGTGCGTGCGCTTGAGCTTGGCGCGCGACAACACGAGCGGCGCCACGTTGACACCCTCGAATTCGATCAGCACCCGGTCGGCGTCGGCGCCTTCGCCGGGCTGTTCAAGCAGGCGCACGAAGTCGGCAAAGTCGTTGGGCACCTTGCCGTTGACCTGGGCGACGATGGCGTCGCGGTAGGTCTGATAGCGCGTCGTTGCATGCGGCAGGATGCGACTCAGAATCACGAGTTGCTCGCGCGTCTTGCCCTCCTTCGCGATGGTCCGGTAGTACTGCTGCATGTAGAAGGTGAGTTCCTCGTTGCCACGCGAGGAGCGCAGGTAGTTGGTCGTGAGCGGCACGAACAGGTAGCCGCCCGTGACGACGTACTCGGGGCGCAGGTCGTAGAGGAAGCTGGGGCTCATGCGCGCCTCCCACGCCTTGAGCTGGATCGGGACCTCGACCAGCTTGCCCTTCCGGCGCAGCGTCAGGTTGACGGAATCGCCGACCTGTTTGCCCTCGACGATGAAGCTGAAATCGAGGTACTCCTTGCCGATCTTGATCGTGCCGTCGTTCTGGATGACGTGGCCGTCGATCTTGAGCAGCACGTCGTTGCGGCTCACCTTGCCCACCGCGCTGGCGTACGGCGTAGCCTTGAGCACGACCACGCCGCTCTCGCCCTCCGGCACGCCGAGGTAGCGGCGCAGCGTCTCGTTCTCGAGCTTTTCGGTGTAGAGGCCCAGCTCCGGATAGCCGTCGTAGCGCCCGTCGGCAGTGTCGGCCAGGAAGTGCTGGATCACGGAGGGCGGAATCATGTAGCCAATGTTCTGCGAGAAGAACTGGCCCTGGAACGCGACCCCCACCACCTCGCCGTTCTGCATGACCGGCCCGCCACTGTTGCCGGGGTTAATGGCCGCGTCGATCTGGATGGCGAGATGCTGGTCGGCGCCGGAATGCACGTAGGTCTGCAACTCGATGCGCGAAACCACGCCCTCCGTAATCGAAAGCCGATTGCCACCCATCGGGTAGCCGACAGTCGCGACGGTGGTGCGCAGGTCGGGGCGCACGCCGATGACCAGCGGCGTCATGCCCTCGAAGAACTCGGGATCATCCACCGTGAGCATGGCGAGATCGCAGTCGTGGGCCGTGAAGAGCACCCGCGCCTTGTAGCGCTTGGTTCTGTCGGCACGCTTGAGCAGCAGGTTCTTGGAGTCCGACACGACGTGCGCATTGGTGAGCAGGCGGCGCTTGCCGATGTAGAAGCCGGAACCGCCCGAGCGACGCGGCCGCGGACGCTGCCAGGGGCGCGTGTAGTACTCGCCCTGCGAGACCACCTCGATCTGCACCACCGAGGCGCGCAGTTTGTCGAGTTCGCCGGGCTCGCCCGCGGGCTTGAGCTTGGGCGTCTCGATCGGCTTGTCCTGCGCCAACGCGGCAACCGCGAGCGCGAAAATGAGTATCGGCACGAATCGCATGCCGGGATTGTAGCCCGACCTATTCACGAGGCGTGGGCGCATCGGGAACGGTCTGCCGGTAGGGGGGAGGGGATGACGCGGCACAACGCGCTGTTCGATCAACGGCGGTCTCTTCTGGGCGAGGACAGATCGTCGAGATCGAAGAGAGAGCCCGAAGGCGACCCGGAGGGGTCGTCTAGGGCGAACGATGAAGAGCTCGGCGATCTGGTCCGCCCAGAAACCACGCCTCGTAAATAGTTCGGGCTTGG
>CBDURV010000315.1:0-5497 GCA_965369495.1 uncultured bacterium | reverse complement strand
TCGGTGTCGGCCTGCACACGCCAGGCGAGATCCTCGTACTCGCGACGGTGCTCGCTCACCTCCCACTCGCTGTCCGCGCCCCCGAGCCACGGATGGCGGGCGGCGGCGGGCCAAGGGTGTTCGACCAGTTCGCCGTCCACCAGCGACATGAGCGGATCCAAGGTCTGCCTGCCGTACGGCGCCAAGCCCATGACCTCGCCGCAATTGTTCCAATTGCCGAAGATGTACTCCGAAACACGGCTGTAGATCGCTCCCAGCCCTGGCATCGTGGTGAAGTCGTCGTTCACCAGCCCGGCGCAGGGCCCCATCCAGACCTTCTTGATCGCGCGCAGTTTCGTCTCCGAAAAGACGTAGTACGACTCCGATTCGCGCGCGAGAGGATGCGCGTCGTCGCCCTCAGGCAGCTCCTCGGTCACATCGCGCCGGTAGCCCCCGACGCCGTCCACGATCATCACCGCACCCTCATCGAAGGGGGACGCGGCAAAGGCGCTGTAGGCGTGCGCGAGATGGTGCGAGCAGGTGAGGTTGCGCGCGTCGTCGCGCCCGAAGAGCGGCGAGCGCGCGGCCGCCTCGCGCTCCGGGCGTGACATCTGGTAAGGACGATCGCGGCTCAGCAGCACCTGCTCCAGTTCGGGCACCGGGAGCAGATAGGTGTTGCGGACGATGCGGGCCACGTCGTCGAGCGTGATTCCGGCGGCGTCGAGGCAGTACTGGACAGCGCGGTCATAGAAGCCGCTGGCGTGCTTGATCCGCGTCAGGCGCTCCTTCTCGATGGCCACGACGATCTCGCCGTTGCGCAGCAGGCAGACGCTGACATCGTGGTCCCATGCGTTTATGCCCAAGACGTAGAGATCGTCCGCCATCTGCGCACGGTATGCCGGAAACAGGCATCCGTGGCAAGGGTGCGTCAGGCGGTTACGCTGTTCCCACCTTGAAACGCGCGATATTGGTTCTCCTGCTGGCGCCCTGTGCGGCAGTTTTTGCTGACCCTGCCAAGGACTGGAGCAAGGCGCAAAAATCCGTCGATAGGCGCGAGCGCGACTACTGGGACAAGTTCAAGTCGCGCTTCAACGACGCCCTGAAAAGCTTCAGCAAGCCGGTCGATGACGCGCGCGACAAGCCGAACGTCCCTGAGAACAAGGAGGCGGTCTACAACTACGACGACGTCACCGCGCTCTACGACGACTACGAGCAGATCCTCAACGGTCGCGGCGCGGCGGATCTCGCGTTTGCCAACTCGGGCAACCCCAAGGCGGCCACGATGCTTCTCGCCGCGCTGCTCGCCGACGCCAAGAAGATCGACAAGCTCGACGCGGACCTGCACGACGCGAAGCCGGACTATGGACGCTACACCTACCGCCAGGAGGCTGGCGTGCGGCTCTATGGAATGCGCATCGCGCGCGCCCAGCGGATCGCCGCCCTCTCCAAGGCGTCCGGCGCGGTCGAGTTCCTGATGGGCGACGGCTGGAAGCGCGCGTCCAAGGGGGACGGACGCAAGTCGTTCCAGAGGCGCGTCGCGCTGCTCGATGCGCTGGCCGCGGCGGGCGACGAGGCGGCGCTGCCGTTCCTCACGCAGGTTTCCGCGGAGGAGAGTCCTGCCGCCGTGCGCATCGCGGCCACCGAGGCGTTGACCGCCTTCGGACCCAAGGCGGCCCAGGCGCTCGCGGCGCGCCTGCTCGACGAGGACAGTGCCGTCCGCCGCGCGCTTCTGTTGCGCTGGACGCGCCCCGACCAGACGCGGCCGGAGTGGTTCACGCCGACAATCGAACATCTCGCCCGCGCCCGCGGCGTCGAACGCGACCTCTGCGTGCGCGTGCTCGCCGCCATCAGCAAGCAGACCTTCGGCCACGACTATGCGCGCTGGCGCGAATGGTACGGCGAGTACAAGGGCGAACTGGAAAGCGGCAAGTTCGACGCCAATAACGTCGAGGTCGTCGAAGCGAAGCCGAAGCCCGATCCCGATGCCGCCAGCTTCTACGACATCCCGCTTTCGGCCACCGGCATCATTTTCGTGGTCGAAGCGTCGCGGCACATGTCCATGCCGGCCAACGTGGACGTGCAGCGCACCAAGTGGCGCGACGAGTGGATCGGTATGCGGAACTCCTGGGAGAAAGAGCACGAGGCGCAACAGACGGTTGTGATGCGGCAACTGGAGCGTACGTCCGAAGCCTTTTCGCCCGACATGCGCTGGGGCCTAATCACGCTGTCCGGCCCGTTCAACTGCAAGGCGGAAGGCGAAAAGCGCCTCCTCAAGGCGGACAAGAAAGGCCGGCGTGCCGCCCTCAAGCTCATCCAGAAGGCGGAGCAAAAAGGCTGGTGCGCCCCCTACCAGGGGCTGCGCGTCGCCGCCGCGATGGGCGGCAAGGAGCGCGCCACGATCGACACGATCGTCTTCTGGGGCACCGGTGATCCCGCCGGCGGCCGCTTCATGTGCGCGAAGGCCGCGGCGGCGGCGTGGCTGCGATTCAACCGCTTCCGCTGCCTGCGCGTCGATGCCGTGCGCATCGCCAACCGCAAGAAGGAAGCCGAGAGCTTCTTGACCACGATTACCAACGCGTCAGGCGGAACGTACTTGTGGGCCAAAGCGCCGCCGGGCGATTGAGAGAGGGCGCTGAGCTTGAGGCTTGAAGCTGGATGCTTGACGCCGCAACCGGACTGTCTTTGTGCGATCGATTTGTGGAGGGGGCTCGGGGGGCCTCCGCTTTGCATGCGGCGGCCGAGACCCCACGACTTGCGCCGCGCACGTGGACTTGATGGTCGCGGCGTCCAGCATCAAGCCTCAAGCTTCCAGCGTCCGGCTCCTTACGCTCCAAGCGGCAATCCGGATATCGCCTCAACCCAATGTTTGCCCGCCTGGCGGCGCACGATTTCGGCCGTCGGTCCGCCCTCGGCGGTAACCCCGAACTCCAGATGGTCGTCGCGCGTCAGCAGCGCCAGCTTGGGTAGCGCCGCAAGGCCTCCGGCGTCGCACTCTTCGGCGCCGCGAAGGTCGAGAATGCAGCGCTTCGTTTTTGGAGTCTTGCGCTCCTCGTACTCGCTGACAAGGTCATCCGCACTGTGCCGGTCGAGACGACCGACGAGCGACAGGTAGAGCAGCGACCCTTCTGGTGATAGGTAACTCGTAATCATGTTTTCCCCGTTTTTCCGATGTTAGGCCGCAAACGTCGAGGATTCTCGACACGGCCCACTGCCGGGGAGACATAGCGCAACGGGGGTGCCAATCAGCGCGCGCCCCAGAGCACGAGCGACGCCCAGTGGTGCGCGTCGCGCAGGTCCGCCTGCCCGCGAGCCCACGCACGCGTGAGGCGCAGCGCAGCGTCCGCATCGCCTGTTTTCGCGTACTCCAAGCGGAATCGCGCGACGATACGGTCGTCCGCCTTGCCGACGACCGAGATCAGGACCGCGTCGGCGCCGGCTCGCAAACGCGCCTCGGCAACGCACGCGATTCCGTCCGGTGTGCCCCCCTGCTTGCCCATCACGACGGTGTTTGAAATGAGCAGCAGGCGCGCCGTCTCGGGTGTCGTCAGATCGACACTCGACGCCTGCGGGTGGAGCAGATCGAGACGGATCGGGCCGATCTCCTCGCGCAGCGCCGTCCGTTCCCCCGCCGGAATCCGCGCGCGCGCGGCGACGACGCTGGCCGCGCCCGCGCAGTAGCGCAGGGCGTACTTGTCCGCGAGAACGCCCTTCATGAGCTTGAGTGCATCGATGGTGGCGAACCCGTCGGGAGCCAGCAGCAGGCGCTGTTTGCCTGCCAGCACCTCGTCGAGTCCTGCAAGCCGTTTCTTCGGATCGAGCACGCGCGCTACGATGCGCTCGCGGTCGATCGCCACCACCGCCTGCGCGTACGGATCATCGAGGAAGAGCAGCAGCGCCTCCTTCTCCCCCAGCGCGGCACGCACGCTTTTGAGCGAAGGCACGTGCGTGAACGCGAGCGGCGACTTCGCGCGCAGACGCTCGCGCTCCCCGAGGAAGGCGGTACGCGCCTCCGCCAGCCCCTCGCCCATCGCTCGCGCCTCGCGCAGACGACCGCGCGCTGCGACGTACGCGGCGTAGTCCTTCGCATCGAGCGTGCGCACCAGGATCGCGTCGCGTCCGCGCAGCGCGACCTGCAACCGCGCCTGCCGCACGCGCTCGATCAGTTGGTAGATGCGCTCCGCATCCGGCTCATCGCCCTGCAACATGAGGCGCACGGCGATGCTGGCCGCGTAGTCCCCGCGCTCCCCGGCGACGAACGCGTGCAACGCGGGGGCGCGGTCCGGGCGGCGGTCGAGCACGCCGATCGCCTCTTCCGCCAGCGCGCTGCCGGCGGCGCCGGCATAGATCGCCTTGCCCGTGAGTGCCGCCGCCTCGTTGTCGTCGTTCTTCGCGGCGCGTGCGAACTCGAGCGCCGCATCGAATCGGGCGTCGCCCTCCTTCGCCCGCTCGCGCCGATGCAGGAAGTGGCCGTCCACCGTGGCCGCCATGCCCTTGAGTCCGGGATCGGAGGTCCCCTCGGAGAGCACCATCAGCGTGCCGTGCCGCTTGAGGATCTCGTCGAGGTACTTGGCCTGCTGGTCGAGGGCCATCAGCGTCAGCGTCTCGCGCGCATAGGCGGGAATCGCACGACTAGGTTCCTGCAGACGCGCGAAGAAGATCGAGGCGGCCGCCAGAGGCCGCAGGGCCGCCTCGCGCTGTTCGTCGAGCAGCAGCAGATCCGCCGTCACGACCCACGACGCGGCGGCATTGCCGTAGTCCGTACTCTCTTCCCGCACAAGCCGCCCGCGCGCGGCGTTAACCAGTTCGAGGGCGCGTGTGACGTTTCCGAAGCTCCGTTCGATCGCCGACCACTGCAATTCCGCACGACCGCGAGCCTCGGCGGTAGTGGTCGCCTCAAGTGCCTGCGCGAACAGCTCACGACAACGATCGATCTGCTGCAACCCGGCGTGCGCGGCCGCCGCACCCGCCAGCGCGCGTGCCCGCAACGGCTTGGAGTCGATTGCCGACTCGAAATGGACGAGTGCGGCGCGGGGATCGCCGCGAACCAATTGGAGACTGCCCAGATCGAGCGCGAGCGCGTGTTTTTCCACGGGCGACTTGGCTTGTGCGTTCAACTCGCGATAGATCGCGAGGCTGCGCTCGAGGCGCCCCTGCCGCCGTCGAACGTAGGCGCGCTGGGACCGCGACGCCTGCGCCCAGGCTCCGGGAGCCTGGTCGAGCAGGTCGAGTTGCTCGATCGCCTTGCCGTAGTCGGCCAGGTCGGTCAGCGCACGCGCGAGGTTGAGCCGCACGCCGAGCGCCCGTTTCTCGTCGCCCGCGCGTTCGAACACGGCCAGCGCATCCTCAAAATGGCGCCGCGCGCGCTTCGGCTGCCGCAGGATCGAGAGCGCGACATTGCCCAGCTTCTTGAGAATGCCCCCTTCCATGAGGGGAAGATTGAGCGAGCGCGCGAGCGACAGGGCGCTGGTGTAGTCCTTGCGCGCATCGGCCGGCTTGCCCAGCTTGAGCGCGACGGTCG
>CBDURV010000314.1:0-5507 GCA_965369495.1 uncultured bacterium | reverse complement strand
ATTCGAGGCGGCCTACCGCTGGTACGACTACGGCGGCAACGACATCACCGTCACCAATGACCATGTCGTCATCACGCAGACGCGCGCGCCGCCGCGCCATCTGCGCTCGTTCGGCATCGGCGGCCAGGCGCCGCCCAACGCCATCTCCGTGCACCGGCGCGACAACGGCCGGCTCATCTGGCTCTTCAACAAGTCGCCGGACGGACACGCCCTCGCGATTCACCGCGACCCCGAACGCCTCGCGGCGTGGAAGAAGGACTGGTCGATGCACCGGTTCGCCTACTTCCGCGGCCCCGGGGTCGTGTCGGGCGGAATCCTGTACACCGTCGCCGAGGAGCGGGACGGCCCCAAGGACCAGACCGGCGGCGTCGCCCTCTGGGCATTCAGGCTCTCGGATGGGCGAGTGCTGTTTCGAACGCAGTTGCACCACCACGACGAGGCGCAGGCGCATCTGCCCACCGGCGCCTCGATCGCCGTCGCGGGCACCGTCGTCTATGTCACGACCAACGCCGGCATCGTCGCCGCGGTGGATGCGCTTCCGCCCGGGCGCGTGCGCTGGATTCGCCGCTACGAACGCAGCTTCCTCAAGCGTGCTCGCGGCGCGAGCAAGCGCGTCCACGCGCTGTACGGTTTCAACGAGCCGGTCGTCGCCGGCGGCAAGGTGATCGTTGCAGCGCCGGACGGCACGTTCATCGAGGCGATCGATGGCGAGACCGGCCACCTCGCATGGCGCCTCGGCATCAGCGACCTGGGCGACGTGCGCCACATCGTCGGGATCAGCGGGCAGACGCTGGTGCTGGCCGGAAGCGGCATCTGCGCGGTGGACCTGCAGCGCGGCAAGGTGCTCTGGAGTCACGAGACGCTTGCGAAGGCGACGACCTGGGCCTACGGCCGCGGCTTCGTAAGCAAGAAGATCGCGTACGTGCCGAGTGCGAGCTTTCCCCAGGCGATGGCGGGCGGCAGCAGCTACGTCCACCGATACGACCTCGAAACCGGCAAGCGACTCGGCAAGTTCACCTTCCGGGTGCCGCGACTGGGCAACATCATCTGCGTCGGAGGCCGTCTGATCGCCGCCAACGAGCAGTCGGTGATGTGCTTCTCGTCGGCCCAACACGAGCGCGATCTGCTCGACAAGCGCATCGCCACCGAGGGGGCGCGGAGCCGCCTGCTGCTCGACCGCGCGCTCGTCGACCTGCGCTTCGACCCGCCGCTGCTGGACGACGCGCTGGTGGACATGCGACGCGCTCGCGAGGCGGCGCTGGCCGAACAGGCCGACACGATCGAAGTGAACTGGCACCTGATCGACCTGCTGCTGCACAAGGCGCGCATCGACAAGAGCGTCGCCGGCCTCGAGGAGGCGCGCAGCCTCGCGAAGGATCTGCTGGCCGCGCAAAAACGCCGGCTACCGGAACAGCGCCGCCACCCGTACGAGGCACAGATCGCGCTGGTGGAAGCCGAGATCCTGGCCGACGCCAGCAAGCCCGACGAGGCGGTGGCGCGACTCCAGGAGTTCGTGGACCAGTTCTCCAACGAGGAAGTCGTCATCAAGGGCCGGGTGGTCGGCGTACCGGAGGCGGCGCGCGCGCTGCGTTCGCGCCTGCTCGACGATCCCGCCTTCCGCACGTCGTTCGAGGCGTCGGTGCACGCGCGCATCGCCGCCGCGTTCAAGGCGCGCGACACCGCGGCACTGGCCGCGATTCCCACCTACTTCTCCAACGAGCCGCCCTCCGAGGAGAGCCTTTTCGCCCTCGCCAAGCTCTACCGCGAGGACGGCAAGCTGGCCGAGGCGGGCAGGGCGTTGCGCTCGCTGGTGCGGGAGTTCCCGAGCCATCCGCGGCGCGCCGAGGCGCATCTGCAACTCGCGCTCGTATTGGCCGAACGCAAGCTCATCTACGACGCGCGCCGTGAGCGCGACCAGGGGACCGCGCTGCTCGACGAGGCGACCCGCGCGCAACACGCCGCGATCGTTGCCGAGTTGCAGCGCCTGCTTCCGGAGGCGGCCGACGCGGTCAGCCTGCCGGCCATCGTGCTGCCGCTGCGTACGCACCTGGCCGCCGGTTCGGACCTGACGCCCATTGCGCTGAAAGGCCAACGGCCCGCCGCCGCTAAGCCCTTCACGCTCGTCGCGAACTCCAGCAGCTACATCGCGCTCGCCCCGGACGGCAAACAGCTCTGGAGCACGCCGCTGCCCACGGGCGGCAACGTCTCCCTCGGGGCGCGCAACGTATTCGCCACCACCGCGATCGCGGCGTCGGTCAACGCGGCGCGATTCGCGCGCTGGGTGGGCGGCGACATCCTGATCGGCGATGTCCACGGAATCACGCGCATCGAACCGCGCAGCGGCAAGCTCGTCTGGCACCGCCCGGCGCAGCCCTCCGGCGCGGTCGCGAGCGCACGCGCCGCGATCAAGTCGCTGGGCGCGGATCTCGAGACGCTCGCACGCAAGGGTCATCTCAACCGACGCTCCCCGCTGCCGGTCTTCGTCCTGCGCGAGGAGCTCATCGTCCGCATCGACCCGGCGCACGGCGTGACGGCCTACACCACGGCGGAAGGCGATGTCCGCTGGTCGCACGAAACGGCGACGGGCGTTCTCGCCGGCGCGCCCAGCCTGGTCGGTCAGTTGCTCGCCATCGGACGCGCGGATCCCGGACGCATCGAGATCTTCGATGTCGTGGCCGGCACGCTCCTCAACACGATCGAGACCGGCACGAAGCTGGGTACCAAGGAGGTGCCCGGCGTGCTGCTCGCGCCGCCGCTCCTCGACCCCCTCGGACGTCTTTGCTACATCGCCGGCAGCGGGCCGGCCGCGCGCAGTGCCGCATTCCACGTCGTCGATACCCGCAACGGCGCGCCGCTGATCGAACGGCCGATTCCCGTCCACTCCCGCTACGCGGCGGTGCTGCACGCGGACGGGGCGATGGCGATCTTCCACGACGGCAGCTCGGGCGGGAAGAACCTGCACTTCATCGAGCTGGGCGCGCAGCGGCACACGCGCATCGAGTGCGAGGACATGTCGCGCGAGTTCTATCTCGTGCGCGACGGCGCCAAGCTGTTCGTGCTGACCTACAAGCTCGGCGTGCCGGACGAGGGCGCGCGCTTCTTCCGCATCGATATGGCGACGCGCACGGCACTGCGCTATCAACGCCTCGACCGCGCGGTCGCCTACTCGAGGCCGTTGCTCACCCGGCGCTACGTCGCCGTGGCGGGCAGCGATGGCCAAGCCGCGCACGTGCGGCTCTTCGAGCGCGACGCGTCGAAGGACATGAGCCCTCCCGGCGCCGTTTTCTCTCCGCTGGGCGGCAGCGCGATGACCCGCGTCAATACCTTCGCGCCCGACGACCCCGCCGATGCCCGCTTCGACAATCCGCCCTCCCTCGCCGCGAGCGGCAAGGGACTTCTCCTAAGTCACCCGTTCGGGGTCTTTCGTCTAGCCGCCAAATAGGGTTCGCGTACGGCCTTGGGCTGTGGGCTTGGGGCTTTGCGCCGCGACCAGGTCGCGTCCTCGTTCGTCGGACGGGCCGGGGGCTCGTAAGCACGCCTGCCGGGTGCGAATCCCAAAGCTCAAAGCCCAAGGCCCAAAGCCGCCAACCGGGAGTATTCAACGACGCCGGGCCGTAAGACCTCCGATGTGCCTTTTCCCGCCCGCCGCGCTTGGAATTCCGGGGTTATAGTGCAAACCGAGATGCGCAGGGGAATCCAACAACCCATCGCCGCGCTGCTGGCGATCCTTTTCGTGACCACGCCCGCGGTGCCGCAGGACGCCGAGGTGAAGATCCTTCCGAAGGGCATCACCCAGGAGACCAAGTCGGCCATCGACAAGGCGCTCAAATTCCTCGCCCGCGAGCAGTCGAAGGACGGAAGTTGGCGCTCAGGCGGAGGTTACGGCTATTACCCGTGCGCCATGACGGGCCTGGCCGGGCTCGCCCTGATCGCATCCGGCTCCACGCCGACGCGTGGCCCCTACGCCAAGCATGTGCGCAAGGCGACGAAGTATCTGCTCGGCCAGCAGCAGGCCAACGGCCTCATTTCCGCCCCGGCGGAAGAGTCGCGGTCGATGTATGGCCACGGCTTCTCGCTGCTCTTCCTCAGCCAGGTCTACGGCATGGAGGAGGACGTCAGCAAGCAGCGCCGCATCAAGGAGACCTGCAAGCGCGCCATCAAGCTCATCGAACGCTCCCAGTCGCGCGACGGAGGGTGGCTCTACACCCCCGACTCGCAGGGCGACGAGGGATCGGTGACCGTCACGCAGATCCAGGCGCTTCGCGGTTGCCGCAACGCCGGCATCCACGTCTCGAAAAAGTGCGTCGACAAGGCGATTCGGTACATCGAGCGCTCCCAGAGCGGCGACGGCGGCATTCGCTATTCGGTCCGCTCGTCCGGCAGTCGGCCGGCGCTCACGGCCGCCGCCTGCGCCGTGCTCTACAACGCGGGCGCCTACGACTCCAAGATCTCCGACCGCGCGTGGAAGTATGCGTGGCGCACATGCCAACCGAACGGCGGCCGCTCTCACGGCCACTACTTCTATACGCAGCTCTACATGTCGCAGGCGACCTGGCAAAAGGGCGATAAGTACTGGCAAAAGTACTTCCCCCAGATCCAGCGCCATCTGCTCTCGACGCAGCAGGGCAACGGCTCCTGGCGCGGCGATCACGTCGGACTCGTCTACGGGTCGGCAATCGGTCTCCTGATCCTGCAGATTCCGTATAACAAGCTGCCTATCCTCAGCCGTTAATCTGGCCCAACACCTGACGGTGTTGGAGCATGTTTTTTTGGCCCAACACCTGACGGTGTTGGAGCATGTTTTTTTGGCCCAACACCTGACGGTGTTGGAGCATCGCTTCGTATATCTAATTATTCATCGAGAGGGCGTCGCGCTCGGCCTTGTAGGGCCCGCGGGTGGCCCAGTACCGAACATCGGAAGAAGGGCCAGCCCACATGGACGATCGCGCCGCCATCGAGCGCCTCAAGAAGGCGCACAGCCAGATTTCCACCGAGATCCACAAGGTCATCGTGGGCCAGGAGGAGGTCGTCGAGGAGTTGCTGCTCGCCATCTTCTCCCGCGGCCACTGCATCCTCGAGGGTGTGCCGGGACTCGCCAAGACCCTGCTCGTATCCACGCTGGCGCGCGCGATGAACCTCTCGTTCAACCGCATCCAGTTCACGCCCGACCTGATGCCCGCCGACATCACCGGCACCGAGGTGATCCAGGAGGACAAGGCGAGCGGCACGCGCAATTTCAAGTTCCTCAAGGGCCCCATCTTCGCCCACGTGATCCTGGCCGACGAAATCAACCGTACCCCGCCCAAGACGCAGGCGGCGCTGCTCGAGGCGATGCAGGAGCGGCAGGTCACCGTCGGCGGCGAACGCCACGTGCTGCCGGAACCGTTCTTCGTGCTCGCCACGCAGAACCCGATCGAGCAGGAGGGCACCTACCCGCTGCCCGAGGCGCAGCAGGACCGCTTCATGTTCAAGATCCTCGTCGACTACCCGAAGTGGGACGACGAGCG
>CBDURV010000313.1:0-5515 GCA_965369495.1 uncultured bacterium | reverse complement strand
GATGCGTTCACCTGTCCGATCGATCCGACCAGGAAGAGCTCGTCGGTATCGACGTGCGGCGGCAGATTTACCGCGATCCGGCCGACGACGTGGCGCACCAGGGGCAAATACTCCTCGACCAGACGATCGCGCTCGACGGTCGAAAGCGAATTGAGCTTTCGACGTCTCTTCGACGGTGCCTTTCCGTCCGCGCCCCGGTTCGATGATGCCACTGCCATGCTGAGGTCCTGTGAGGGTCCGACCAGCTATCGACGCGGGAGCCGAGAGGGCTCAAGGGCGCAATCGAGGCTACGTCGCAAACCGGGACGAGACGCGGAATCACGACGGTCCGTGGCGACTCGCGCAGTCCGCCGTAGAATCGTGGGGATGCGCAAGTACCTGCTGCCGCTACTGGTCTTTGGAGCGATCGGTGCGCTCGTCGTCATCGGCGTGCTCGCCACCCGTGACGACGGGACTCGCAATCTGCCGCCGGACCGGGATTCGAGCGCCCGCGGCAAGACACAGCCCGACAAGAACGAGCCGGGCAGCGTGCTCAAGCGAGGCGGACGCGATACGCCTACTTCGCTCAAGCAACACCGTTGGCTCAGCGAGTTGGAGCGCGCGCTGGAACGCGATGAGTTGCCGCGGGAGGCGTACAACTACCGCGGAAAACTGTGCGAGAACATCGGCGATGTACTAGCCGACGAGAAGCTGACCAACAACCTTCTGGCGGCGATCCGGAAGTATGCGGTGCAGGAGCGCGATCCGAACAAGCGCAAGCTGCTGCTTCCCATCCTGCGCGTACTCACGACCCCCGAAGCGACCCGCATCATCGAGGAGGAGTTCTACCGCACCTCTGACCCGGCGGAACGGCTCGTCCTGCTGGACGGCATGGCCAACCCGAAGCACAACCCCGAGACGGCTTCCGTCTGGGCCGTGGAAATGACGGTGCACTCCGAGGATCCCGAGCACCGCCACCTCGCGTTCGAATTCATGGCGAACATCAGCTATCACGACGCCCTCGTCGTGGATTTCGCCACGCAGATCTACGAGCTGTCCACGCGCTACGATCAGCAAATGGACGCAATCAGCGAGATCGCGGAGCGTGCCTCCGAATCGGACGAAGCGAGGGGGTTCATCCGCACGCGACTGCGGCGTCCGCGCGAATCCGAACTGACCGAGCTCACGCGGACGATTTCCGGCTGGGGTACCGAACGCGATGCGGCCTTGCTGGAGTCGCTGATCGGCGAGTTCCCCGCGTTCTCGGATCAGCTCCGCAACACGGTCGAGGAGATCCGGACCTTCCTCCGCCAGGACGAGGAGTTCAAGAAGTCGGAAGCGCGGGAACGCGAGAAGAAGAACTAGGACGCCTACGCGACCATCCAGTAGTCGCGGGTCTCGGCCAGGCCCCAGCCATCGAGCCGTTCGCGAATGCGCGCGCGGGCGCCGTGCGCCCCCACCGCGGCCAGCACGAGTGCGGAGCCGGGACGAATCGCCTCGGGCGGCACGATCGGACGCCCTTGCCGGGAACGGCCGATCTTGCGTCGATCGACATCGAGCAGCGCCAGCGGCGGGCGCCCCGCACGAACCAGGATGCGCGTCAACCGGCGGCCCATCATGCCGGCGCCCCAGACCACGAAGGGCGCCCCCTGCGCAAGCGGTCCGCGCAGCAGGAAGCCCGCCTTGGCACGCAGGAACGCCTCCACCGAATAGCGGCTGTGCGTGCGGGTGACGCGCAACGGATGTTCGCGCCAATAGTGCAGGACGCGCTCGACCTTCGCGAAGTGCGCGCCCGTCTCGAGCACGCGCAGCCAGAAGTCGTAGTCCTCCGGCAGGCCGTCGTCCACATAGCCCCCGACCGCATCGAAGAGTTCGGCTCGGAACATGGCGCTCGGGTTGGGCATCGGAAGCTCGACGAGAAAGTCGCGCCGAATCTCCTCGGGCTCCGTCAGCCCATTGAGCCACGCCTCGTAGCGGCGCGTTCCATCTCCAACCGACTCGGCCGGGAAATGCTCAACGAGCGAGCCCACCACATCGACCGACGGATCGGACTCGAAGCGCTCGAGTTGAAGCGCCAGGCGCTCCGGATGCATGCGATCGTCGGCGTCGAAGCGGGCCAGGAGCGGCGCCCGCGACTCGGCGCAGAGCAGGTTGGCCGCCGCGATGAGCCCAATGCGACCCGGCTGCAATAGCCGCATGCGGCCCTCGCGGGCGGCGTATTCCTCGAGAATCCCCGTCGATCCGTCATCCGACCCGTCATCGGCGCAAATGAGCTCGAAATCGCCGCAGGTCTGGGCCAATACGGAGTCGAGCGCCACGCGCAGGTAGGGCGCGGCGTTGTGGACGGGGATCATGACCGAAACGGCGGGCATCATTGAGGGTTAGAAATATAGGCCAACTGGGTGCATCATGGTGGCAGTGCGAAGCGCAATCCTGACCCTGCTCGTTGCCGGCATGCTCGGCTGCGGGTCGGTCCCGATTCGGAGCGCTTCGCCCGGCGAAGACCCTAGGAGTGCCGCCATTCCGACGGGCACGCGCGTGGATGCGTCCGCCCGGTCGCCCGAACCGTCTTCGGCGGATCTCCGGCGGGCGGGCGGCACGGCGCGGATGTACATCCCCGAGGCGTACTACGACCAGATCCAGTGGGATCCCGCGGCGTGGGCGCATTTGCCGGCGGAGCCGGTCTACGCCGAAACCGAGGCGGCGCAGGTCACGAGCCGGCAGTCTCCAAGACGCCGGACGCCACGGGCGCGTACGCGCCGAACGGGACACCGGCGTACTGGTAGCCGGCGAAATGGTCGCCGCGGAAATCGCGAAGTTCGCATCGAGGGGCTGAGCGTGTCCATCTCCCGCTTCGGGGGCGGGCATCCGATGGGACTCCCCGGCCACGCGGTCGGCCTGCCTAGCCAGGCGGTGAATCTGCCCGGTCAGGCTGTGAATCTGCCCGGTCAGGCTGTGAATCTACCCGGGCAGGCTGTGAATCTACCCGGTCAGGCGGTGAATCTACCCGGTCAGGCGGTAAAGCGGCCGCAACACGCCGTCAATCTGCCCGGCCAAGCCGTCAACCTGCCGAGCCACGCGGTGCGCAGGCCGGCGCATCCCGTAGGATTGCCCGGGCAGGCCGTGGGATTGCCCGGTCAGGCCGTGGGATTGCCCGGTCAGGCTCTGGTGTTGCCCGGGCGGGCGACTCGAAAAGTCCCGCAGGGTGCCTCGAAACGAGCCGGTCGCCGACGCGCCCAAAGACATCGCGCCAAATAGACGCGACTTCCTACAGGGCAGGCGCTGTTTGCAGGACTCCTTCGTCGGACGAGGACCGCGCGAGCCATACTGCCGCCGACCGGGCTTGCCTGCGGACGGCAGCCGGTCAAAACCCTAGGGAGATTAGAAACAGGGCCTAAGGCGCAGGCCCCCGAATCCCGATATCTGGGTGTCGCCTCATTGCCAAGCGGAGAGGCGTCAAGCCGCGATGTTCGCAGTAATTAACTACGCCATGTGGGCCCTGGTTGGGGCTGCAGTTCTCGGCCCGGCGCTCGCCGTGATGCTTTCACTGCGCGATCGCAACCGGCTGCTCAACCGCCTCAACAACCTCGAGGACGTGCTGCGGCGTATGCGCTCCTCCGACCCGGCGAGCCAGTTCGACGATCGTCCGGACGAGACGCCGCTGCAACTCAGTCGCGAGCGGATCGGCCTCACCAACCTGCTCGACCGGTTCCCGGAGGTCACGAAGGAGTTCGTGGCGGTGAAGACGGCGGAGCGGCTGGGCGAGAGCATCATCGCCGCGTTCCATCGCATTCTCGATTGCGAGTACGGCGTCGCGTTTCTGCGCGACGGCGACACGCTGCAGCTCGTGGCCCAGGAAGGGCTGACGCTGGACGAGTGCCCGCCGCGGATGACCGCACCGATGACGCATGGCCGCATCGGCCACGTGTCGACCAAGTGCCTGATCCTGCGTTCAGACGACTTTGGCGCGCTCGATGACGACGTGTCCGAGTATATCGAGCGCACTCGCGTCTTCGATCGCGACTTCGAGTTCTACATCCCGCTGGTGCACGGCGGGCAGTCGCTCGGTTGCGTCGCCATCGGCGGCATGCGCAAGGTGGTGCAGAAGGCGCACACCGTGTCGCTCGCGCTCGCCAACCTGGGCGCGCTCGTGCTGACCAACATCCGCCGCGCGGAAGAGATTCGCAAGCTGAGCCAGACCGACCCGCTCACACAACTCGCCAACCGCCGCCATTTCTACGAGATGCTGCACAAGCGGGTGAGGCGTCGCGCCCAATCGCCCTTCGCGCTGTTCATCTTCGATATCGACCACTTCAAGCTGACCAACGACCAGTTCGGCCACACCGCGGGCGACGAGGTGCTCGTGCGCGTCGCCGACGTGGCGCGCGCGTTCGTCCGGGAAGACCAGGGCGAATTCTCCTGCCGCTTCGGTGGCGAGGAATTCATCTGCGTCGTGGATGCCGACGATCTCCCCAAGCTCTCCCGGCGCCTCGAGTCCTTCCGCCTGGCGATCGCCGAGATCGAGACGACCAGCACGAAGGGCGAGTCGATCACCGTGCGTATCAGCGGCGGCGTTTCGTTCTGCCCGGCCGAAAGTGAGGGCGCCGAGCCCGACGACCTGATCCGGATCGCCGACGAGCGCCTCTACCGCGCCAAGGACGAGGGCCGCGACCGCATCTTCCTCGAAGATGCCGCGACGACGGCAACCTCCGAAATTTAGCCTGCATTACTAGGCTTCCGTCCACCCGATGTCGTAAAACGTCGGGTTCATGACGCGGAAACCGAGCAAGCGCAAACCGAAGGGTCGCACCGCCAAGAACTCGAACAAGTTCGAGCTCTATGAGCTTTCAGTCCAGGAACCGGAGGCGGATTGTGATTTCATCCGCCAGGCTTGGCGAGAGCTCAAGGGGCGCGAGCCGACGAGCCTGCGGGAAGACTTCTGCGGCACCGCCATTACCGCCATCGAGTGGGTCAAGCAGAACGACGCGCACACCGGCGTCGGCATCGACCTCGACGCCCCCACCCTGGAGGTCGCCAAACGCCGCATTGCGCGCCGGCTCGACACGTCCCAGCAAAAACGCATGACGCTGCTGCAGGAGAACGTGCTGGCCGCCTCGGCGCCGGCGGTCGATTGCATTCTCGCCACGAACTTCAGCTACTTCATCTTCAAGGAGCGCGAGACGCTGCGGAAGTACTTCGAGGCGACGTACGCCGCGCTGCTCGACGGCGGCATGCTGATCCTCGATGCCTACGGCGGCAGCGATGCGTTTCTCGAAATGGAGGAGCCGCGCGAATGCGAGGGCTTCACCTACGTCTGGGACCAGGACTACTACTCCCCCGTCACCGGCCACGTCATCAATCACATCCACTACGACTTCGAGGACGGCAGTCGCATGGAAAAAGCGTTCACCTACGAGTGGCGCCTGTGGACGCTGCCGGAGATCCAGGAGTTGCTGCGCGAGGCGGGCTTCAAGTCGGTCACCATCTACTGGGAAGGCACCGAAGAGGGCACGGACGAGGGCAACGGCGAGTGGTC
>CBDURV010000312.1:0-5517 GCA_965369495.1 uncultured bacterium | reverse complement strand
GCGCGGCACTGCTGGTCTGGAAGAGCAAGGAGGCCTCCGCGAGCCAGTTCCGCGGCGATCTGCTGGGCCTTACGACGGCGGTCTTCTACGCGTCATACTTCCTGAGCGTGGGCCGGTTGCGCGAACGCTTCTCGACGCCGACGATTCTCGCCTACGCGGTCACGATCGCGGCGGTGGTGCTGTTCCCCGTTGCGCTCGGCTCCGGCGAATTGCACATGTACTCGGCGGCCGGATGGTTCGACGTGATCGCGCTCGCGTTGGTCAGCCAGATCGCCGGTCAGGGGCTGATCATCTACGCGCTCGCGCATCTGCCCGCGCACTTCTCGTCGGTGACGCTGCTGCTCCAGCCTGCCCTCGCCGCCCTGCTCGCCTGGTGGCTGTTTGCCGAGCGCCCCGGACCCCAACAAGCCATCGGTGGGTTGATCATGCTCGCGGGGATCTTCCTCGCCCGTCGCGGCAGTCGTTAGCGGACCCGCACCGTCCACGGCGCCGCGAGTTCATCGACAACGACACCGCTGAACTTCCCGGTCGTGACGTCGTACTTGCGCAACTCGCCGCGGTCATAGCTGGCCACGTAGAGCGCCCCGTCCTTGCCGATTGCGACGCCGGCCGGCTTGCCGATTTCGGGGTCGTCCACCAGCTTGAAGAAAACGCCGTCGCGCATCACGACCACGATCGTCGCGAAGGGCGACGTCGCATAGAGCAGGCCGTCGTCGTTGAAGGCGATGTGCATGGCGCCGCGCGGGAGTAGATCGCCGACGTCGGCGAACTCGGTCACGGCACCGTCCGCCGCGATGCGCAGGATTGAGCCATGGTTGCGGCCGCCCACGTAGGTTGCGCCGTCGGGGCCGGTGGCGAGGCAGGTGGGATTGCCGAAGTTGTCGCCAAGCCCGACTGCACCGAGGAATGCGCCGGGCTCTTTCGACTTGGGACCGCTGAAACGCAAGAGTGCGGCGTTCTCGCTCGGCACCTCCTCGTCCAGCAGGAAACGCGTCGAGCCACTGCATGCGACGAGCGCATCGCCGTTCTCGAGGAAGATCAGATCGGTCGGGCCGACGAGCCGTTCATGCTCGATGTAGACGCCCTCCGGGCGCTGGAGCGTTTCGCGAAACCGCAGCACCTTGCCCGTGCGGTAGCTGCAGACGTAGAGGCGGCTCGCCGGCCCGCGGCGGAAGCCGTACATGCCGTTGACCTCCTCGCCGTAGGTGTCGCGCCACTGGACGCGCCCGTCGCTCGTGCGGATGCGAACCACAGTGCCGGGGCGCGAGTTGCCGACCAGTAACGCGTGGCTGGAACACGCGCCCAAAAGGAGCACGACAAAGAACATGGCGGCGCGGCGTAGGGGCATCTTTACGGGGTATAACACGAAGCTTGGCTTGGGGCGCGATCGCCCCGATTAGGAGGCCCAATGAGTAAATGGACAGTCGCGGCAATCGCCGCAATCGTGGTTGCATCGTTCGTCATCGGTCAGTCGTTCGCGCAGGAGGAAGGCGGCGGCATGGGCGCCATGCAGATGCCGGAGTGGCGCAAGGCGACCCAGCATCACGCCGACATGGCGAAGAGCGTGGGCGAGTTCACGGTGGTTTCGGAAATGTTCATGGCGCCCGGCCAGCCGCCGCAGAAGGAGACCGCGACCAGCACACGCAAGATGGTCAAGAACGGCCTCTTCCTGCAGGAAGACTTCAAGATGCACACGCCGGGCATGGCGTTCGAGGGGCGCGCGGTGGCGGGCTACGACACGGTGCGGAAGAAGTTCGTGAGCATCTGGTTCGACAACTCGTCGCCCGTGCCCGAGGTGTCGTACGGCCAGATGGAGGACGGCAAGCTCGTGTTCAACGGCGAAGGAGTCGGGTTCATGTCGGGCAAGCTGGAGAAGCGCCGCATGGTCTGCGAGAACCTCGGCGCCGATTCGTTTACGTCGTCGTTCTATATCGTGCCGGCCGAGGGCGAGCCCCACATGTGGATGCGGCTCACCTACACCCGCAAGAAGGCGGACTAATCGCTCGGCGGAGGCCGCCGGAGTTGGAACAGCAGTTCGGACTCCGGCGTGCCTTCGGCGGGTTCGAAGCCGTATTCCCAGCGCACCTGCGACGGAAGCGACACGAGGATCGACTCCGTGCGGCCGCCCGTCTTGAGCCCGAAGATCGTGCCGCGGTCGTAGATCAGGTTGAACTCCACGTAGCGGCCGCGGCGCAACTCCTGCCAGCGCTTCTGCTCGTCAGTCCACGGCGTGTCGATGTGGCGCTCGGCGATCGGCACGTACGAATCGAGAAATGATCGCCCCGCCGCCTCGACGAACGCGAACGCGCCGTCGCTGAGCGATAGCCGGTCGAAAAAGATGCCGCCGATGCCGCGCCGCTCGCCGCGATGGGGGAGATAGAAGTAGCGGTCGCACCAGTCGCGCCAGGCCGCGTAGTCGGTCACCCCCGCGTGCTCGCCGCAGACGCGCTCCCAGACTCCATGGAAATGCGCCTTGTCGTCGGCGTCGAAGTAGTAGGGGGTGAGATCCGCGCCGCCGCCGAACCAGGCACTCTCGCCGTGTTCGATGTGGCGAAAGTTCGCGTGCACCGTCGGCACGTGCGGATTGACCGGGTGCAGCACGAGCGAGACGCCGGTGGCATAAAACGCGCGCCCCGTGCCCGGCATCTGCGCCGCGAACTCCTCGGTGAACTCGCCGTGCACCTCGGAAAAATTCACGCCGCCCTTTTCGAGGAACGCCCCGCCGCCGAAAATGCGAGTGCGTCCGCCGCCGCCACCTTCGCGCTCCCAGAGATCCTCGGTGTAGTCCTTCTGGTCGAGCGCGGCGATGCCGGCGCAGATTTCGTCCTGCACCGATCGGAAGAGGTCGGCGGCGCGTGTCCGATTCGAATCGATCATATGTTCTGCCTCGCAACGTCGTGCCTCGTGTCGTTGACCATCGTCAGTTGGGCGCGGCCGTGGGCGAAGCTGATTTCCGACAGCGAAGTGTTGCCGCGCAGCGAGAGGTTCTCGATGTGCTCGAACGGCAGTCCGATGAGCATCGCGATGAGCACCTTGAGCGTGCCGCCGTGGCCGACGACGAGCACCGTCTCACCCGCGTGCGCCGCGCAGATCGAATCGTAGCCAACGCGCAGACGTCGCTCGACATCCTCGATGGACTCCGCGCCCGCCGCGAGGCCGCCGCCGTTGCGCACCGTGGCAGTGAGAATCTCGCGATACTCCGCGGCGATCTCGCTGGTGTGGATGCCGGTCAGGTCGCCGATGTTGATTTCGCGCCAGAGCGGCGACAACACAGGTTCGACACCGACGTGCGCGCCGACAATGCGAGCACTTTCGGCCGCGCGCGAGAGGTCGCTGGCGTGAATGGCGCCGATCGATTCGCCGCTCAGCCGTTCCGCGAGTGCCCGCGCCTGTCGCGTGCCCAGCTCGTTGAGCGGAATGTCGGCGTGGCCCTGGTAGCGGCCGTCGCGGTTCCAATCGGTCTCGCCGTGTCGTGCGAGTAGTAGACGTGCCGGTGTCATGCGTTCGGTTTTTCCAGTAGGGCGGGGGCGCGATCGTAAACGAGGCTGCGCGCTTGCGGGAGAAGGGTGAGGGTGCGCGGGGAGAGGGATGGGATGCGGACGCGGCGCGCGACACCGTTGAGGCGCTCCAGCAGTCCCGCGTCGGTGCGGTAGCCCTCGAGGAAGCGCGACTCCTGGAAGACGCCGATGAACCAGGCGATGCGCTCGGGCGGGCGCGCGAGCCAGGGCGTCGCCTCCTCGATCAGCGCCGGAACGTCCACGCGACGCAGGGCTTCGTAGTAGGCGTCGAGTCGCGCCTCGTCCTGTTCCATGAGCCATGCGTCGAGCAGCATCTCGACCAGGATGTGTCCGAAAAACCATGCGCGTTGTCGCGGTTCGTCGCGGTGCGCGTCTCGCACCAGATCGGTCAGATCCGCCTCGCTTCGCTGAAACGCCTCGGTCCGGTGAAACCACTCGTCGTCGTCGAGGTGCTGACGGACGCCCGCGGCGAGGTCGCCTGCGACATCTTCGACGGCGGCGCGGCGCAGGCGCGACGGGCGGTCGCTGGCCGCAAGCCAGTCCGGCAGCGCCGTGCCGGCCAAAAACCGCGGGCGGTCGAGAAATCGATAACCGTGCGCAAGATAGTTCACTTGTCTGCCATTGTGCCGATGATGTGCGCCGGAGAAACAAGATGATCCTGCGCAGCTTCTTTCGTGGCCTGCTCGTCACCGTGCCGGTCGCGGTCACCACCTACGTGCTCTACGTCGTGTTCATCTGGCTCGACGGCCTGATTCCGGAAAAGGAGGGCATCTTCGTCAAGACCGTGCCGGGCCTCGGGGTCGCCGTGGTGCTGGTGCTGATCACCTTCGTCGGGTTTCTCACTTCGACGTTTCTGACCCGCTGGATGGTGACGCTCACGGATAGCTTTTTCGAACGGGTGCCGGGCGCCAAGATCATTTACTCCGCCATCAAAGACGTCATGGAGGCCTTTGTCGGCGAAAAGAAGAAGTTCGATCGGCCGGTGGCCGTGCAGATCGTCGAGGGCGGCCCGGAGGCGATCGGATTCATCACGCGCGATGAGATCGACTGGATCGAGGGGGCCGAGCGCGTCGCCGTCTATTTCCCGCAGTCCTACAACTTCGCCGGCCAGGTCCTGTTGTTCCCACCTGACCGCGTACGCGCGATTTCCGCTGATTCGGCTGACGTAATGAAGTTCGTCGTCTCCGGCGGCGTTTCGTAGCTGTTTGCACACCTAGGTGTGCAAATCGATGCCATAAGTATCGCATTGGCAGTAGGTTACGCCGGACAGACTGCTTTCCTCTTTACAAGATGGGGGGGTAATCGCGGATGGGGTGGCCGGTGGGAGAAGTGCCGCGTTGTTTGGTGGTGGCGTCGAAGCCTACGGCGTTTTTGTGCCGGATTGTGTCGCGGCCCGCGTCCCAGTTGGCGGTCCAGCGGAACAGGACGCCGTCTGTGTCGTCTAGGTCGGTGTCGTTATCGACGGCGATGACGAACTGGGCGTCGCCAGCTTCGAGTGTCGCCTGAAGCGTTGCGCGCGCGTCGTCGCCGGCGTGCACGAAGAGACGCTTGTTGCCGCCCCTCTCCCGCGGTCCCTCACCCTCTACCTTGCGTGTCGCATCGATGCCGAGTTTGCCGCCCGCGCCGAGATGGGGTGCCGCATGGTCGAGGATGTCGAGTGGGCCCTGCGTGAACTCGAGGTCGATCCCGAAGTCGCAGTTGCCCAGCACCGCATCCCACACCGCCGCCTCGTCGTGCACGTCCACATCGTCGTCCACGACCACCACGACCTTGGTCCACGCCATCTGTCCTGCCCCCCAGACCGCGTGCATGACGCGCCGCGCCTGGAGCGGGTACTCCTTGTTGATGCGCAGGAACGCGCAGTTGTGGAAGCAGCCGAACATGGGCAGGTGGTAGTCGTCGAGGTCGTGCAGGATCGTCTTGAGCAGCGGCAGGAAGACGCGCTCGGTCGCCTTGCCGAGGTAGTAGTCCTCCTGCGGCGGCGCGCCGACAATCGTGG
>CBDURV010000311.1:0-5521 GCA_965369495.1 uncultured bacterium | reverse complement strand
ACGTCGCGGACTTGGCCGCCAACGACCCCGCGCGCGCCGCCGCGATGGAAAAGCTCGCCGCCGCGCATCCCGAGGACGTCGACTACATCGTTGCGTGGGCGACGCGCGCCGGATGGGCGGGCGATCTCTCGGGCGAAACCAAGGCGCGCGAACGGCTGCTCGCCCTCACGCCGCAAGACGCCGACAACCGCGCCCTGCTCGCCAGCCTCTACGACGCCCAGAACAAGCCGCAAGAGGCACTCGCCCACCGTCGCATACTCGCGGAGGGCAAGCCGCTCGACTCGCCCGAACAGCTTCGCCTCGTCGACGGGCTCATGGCCAACGACCGCATCGAAGAGGCGATGGCGATCCTCGAACGGCGGGCGGCGCTTCCGGGCGCGTCCACCGACGACCAGATCCACGTCGCCGACGACCTCTTCGCCAAGGCGCACTACGACCGCGCGATCCGCTTCTACGACGCGGTGCTCGAGGACGAATCCGAACACGCGCACGCGTTGTTGCGCCAGGGCCAGATCCGCGCGTGGACCAACTCGCCGCGCGCGGCGATCCCCTTCCTGGAACGCAGGCTGGCGGTCACCGACGACGATGCCGAGAGCGTCCAGTTCACGCTGGGCGAGTGCTACTGGGCCACCAAGCAGGATCGGCGCGCGAGAGAGTTGCACACCGCGACGCTCGACGTGCTGCTCGCTGCTCCCGAGCGCACGGTCGTACAGGACGTCATGGTGGCGAAGATGCTGACGCGCTTCGGCCGCCACGACGAGGCGCGTCCTATCTTCGAACGCATCCTGGTGGCTTCGCCCAACAACGCCGACCTGCTGCTCGACTACGCCGACTCGATGCTCTCCTCGCGCGACCTGCGCAAGGCGCGCACGCTGGTCGAGCGGGCGCGGGAAGTGCGCCCGCAATACGCGCGCGGCGCACGGCTCGACGGCGTACTGGCGATGGAGGAGCGCGACTACGAACGAGCGGCGCAGGTGCTGGGCGACGCGATCAAACGCTACGGCCCCGACGCCGGCACCGCCACCCAGCTGGCGCGCGCGCATCTGAAGGCCGGCGACTACGGTTCGGCCCACGCTTCGTACAAGCGCGCATCGCTGCTGCAGGAGGGCAACTCCGATCTCGAGGAGCAGATCGACATTCTCGCCGACCGGTTGGCGCGCATGCTGCACCTGCACGTCTCGGCGCGCACGGCGGGCGACGACGCGGCGGTCACCGGATGGCTGGCGGGCTCCACGCTCTGGAAGCGGGGGCGCACGCGTCTGGGCATGGCGCTCGGCGCGTCGCACTACACCGGCCGCGCGCAGGCAGTGGACAACGGCGCTACCGACGTCGACACGAACGTCTTCCACGCGCGCTTCGCGGTCACGCACCGCTTCTGGCGGCGCAACCGCATCGGCGGCGGCGTGGAGTTCTTCCCCGGCGCCAACGGCAACACGCCGGTCGCCGCGTGGGCCGGCGCCTACCTGACCGGAACCGAGTCCGGCTGGACGGTGCGCACGCGCGGTTGGTACAACGAACTCTTCTCCGATCCGACTGCCGCGGCGGGCCTGGGCGGTCGCTCGAGCGGCGCGTTCGTCGAGGGCGACGTCAACATCGGCAAGCGCTTCTGGGCCAGCGGCTCGGTGCGCTACGAGCAGCTATCGCTCGACTTCGGCGGCGCGACGGCCGGCGACCCGCGCCTCATCGTTGCCGGCACGTTCGGCTGGCGCGTGCTCGATGGTCCGGCGCGGGTCGGCGATGCGCATCGCATCACGCAGCCGTTCATGCCGGGCGTCGTCGGCCCGTTCCGCGGTCCCGACGACGGGCGCGCACAACGCACGATGCTGAGCGCCTGGGTCAACGCCGCGACCTACCAGGTGCTCGGCGACGCCGAACTGTCGAACCTCATTCCGCTCGGCGAGCGGTTCGACTACCTGACCGTGGCCGCGCGCCTCGACCGCCCCTTCTCCGACCGCTGGGGCTTCATGGTCGAAGGCTACGTCGGCCGCGAACTGCAACAGGAGCAGACCGTCTACGGCATCGCCGCCGGCATCGGCTGGCGACCGAAGGAATCGTTCGAACTCGATCTGGTGGGTGCGTATGGAAGCGCACTCGGTCGTTCGAACGATGAGGACTCGTTCCGCGTACGCGTCGGACTGACGTGGCGCTGGTAATCGCAAGGCGATGACGAACGAGCGGAAAAAACGCCCCCTCGACGATACGCAGACCGAGTTCGGTCCGGCGTCGGAGGAGCAGTCCGCGAACACGCCGGCGCAAGAGCCCGAACTCGAGGTGCGGCTGCCCGCCGAGCAGCCCCCGATCGATGACACCGCGACCTCTCCCGACGCGCTCGAGGAGACGGCCACCAATCCCAACGCCGCCGAATCGCCGGCCGACCCGCCGGCCGAGTCAACTGGCGAACCGTTCGCCGACCAACCCGACGACCTGACCCGTACGGACCTCCACTCCGGACCGCTCGACCATCGTGTGCATGACCCCGCCACGCCCGGTGAGCCCCGGATGCTGGAGGTCCGTTTGGATCCGGAGGATGCCGACGACCCGGCAACCCGTACGTCCGGGCTGGTGGACCCGCCCGACACAGAAACCACCTACGGCGACGGCGCCACCATGACCGAGTTCGGCGCGCTGCCGAGCGAGGCCGTAACGCCGTCCACGCCGCGCCCCGATGTCGACGCGACCGAGACCGATCTCGTCGGCGACCTCGGCGAAGCGCGCAAGGCGTTCACGCTCAACCCGGCCCCCAAGCCGGAGATCGATGACGATCGGACCAAGACGCTTTTCGAACATGAAGGCGACACCGCCGACCTCGAGGGCGAGGGCGAGAACCCGACTGTCGATCTGTCCCAATCGGGCCGCCCGGGCCAGTCGGACCTGTCGCGTCCCGAGCGGCCGACCATCGATTTCAGCGGCGCGGACGACCACTCCGACGGCGGTTCGAGAACGGGATCGGTCCCGGCGCCCGCCTTCGAGATCGCGCACATCGAAGTGCCGGAAGCGGCGTTCGTGGACACCTTCTTCGAACGACGCGAGGACGACGAGCCCGAGGAGAACGCGACTCCCCGGCGCCGCTCGTGGCGCGACCGGCTGGAACGCGACAAGTCCGCCACGCCGTGGCGCGACCTGCTGCGGACGGTTGGCCGCGTAGTCGATCCGCGCCCGCGCTGGGAGGCGTTGCGCGAGAAGATCAAGCGCCGCAACAAGGGCGAGGAACCGACCAACAAGGAGGTCGCCAAGGCGGCCGCCGGCGCCGTCGCGTCCTGGGCGCGTTCGGTGGTCAAGCCGCGTGCCGAAATCTCAGCCGAGCACAACAAGGCGTGGTGGCGGCGCACCATGACGGAGATCGGGGCGCTGTTCCTGATCGTCGTGCCGATCGAGTTGAGCGTCACGGGCGGTTCGCTCGGATCCTTCGGTGTCCACCCGCACCCCTACTGGCTGATCGTGCTCCCGCTGGCGGCGGCCCGCGGCGTCGTTGCCGGCCTCATCGCCGCCGGCCTGGCCTCGATCTTCTACGCGGTGGGCGCACTCCAGGCGCTCAACGTGAAGGAGGTCGCGGAGATCTTCGAGTACACGCACATGCTCGAACCGATCCTCTTCTTCATCGTGGCGTTCGTCATCGGCGAACTGCACGACGAGATGGCGTCCCGCTACAAGAAGCTCGACCGGCGCCACGACGACGTCCAGGATCGCAACCAGTCCCTGCGCCAGGAGCGCGACGTCCTGCGCGACGCCAACCGCGAGCTCGAGAAGCGCATCGTCGATGCATCGGTCCAGTTCGGGAACCTGATCGTCGCCGCCGAACGCATCGAGAGCTCCGGCCGCTCCGAGGTCTTCGAGATCGCGCTCGAGCTCGCGGAAGAGCATTGCGGCGCGGCCGCCTCGGTCCTGCTGCGCCTCGATGACGGCTCGCTCGACTACATCTGCCACCGCGGCTGGAGCGACGCGGAAGTCTCCGCGCGCCTCGACGTGGCGCGCAACTGCGACATCGTGCGCCGGGCGATCGACGAGGGCCGCACGATCAACGCGTACGAACCGGGCGAGGAAGTCCCGCGCGAAGGCCCGCTCGTCGTCGCCCCGCTGGTCGATTCGTCGGGACTCGTGCGAGCGCTGCTCTGCCTCGACGAGATTCCCGACACGCGCCTCAACGAATCGACCATCACCGTCTTCCTCGGCATCTCGCGCTGGATCGGTTCCGCCCTGACACGCCTCGCGCGCAAGGACGACCACACGCGCGTCGCGACCCAGGCCGAGCCCGCCATGTCGGGATCGCTCTGGCTCGGCAGCTCCGACGACCTGGGCGAGCGCCTGCGCCTCGAACTCGAGCGCTGCGCCCGCTACGGCGTGCCCACCAGCTTCCTCGCGATCCAGTTCACGTCGCTCACCGACACGACCACCGAGGGAACCGAGAAGGCGGACCGCTTCGTCGCATCCAACTTCACGACCGGTCTGCGCCCGAGCGACAACGTCTACCGCTTCGGCTATCCCGGCTGCTATCTGCTCGTGCTGGCCGGCACCCCGTTGAGCGGAGCCCAGGTCGTGCGCAACCGACTGCTGCGACGCGTGGATTACGCCGCCGCACGGAGCGTCGGCAAGATCGACATCTTCGCCTCCGGCCCCGATGCGGGTGCGCCCGATCTCGTCAGCCTGGTGGAGCGCGTGGCGCAGCGACTGCGCAGCGGATCCGCCCTCCCGCTCGAAGGCGCCTGCCCGGTCAAGGTGCCGGAGCGCATCGAGACGGGCTCGTCCACGCAACTCGTGCAGCGGTTGCGCACGGAGGTCGGCCTCTCGCAACGCTACGGATTCGACTTCAACGTGATCGCCATCGGCACCAGCAGCAACTCGCCCGGCGTGGTCAAGACACTCGCCCGCCATCTCGCGGAAGCCGGTGGGCGTCTGCTGCGCCAGACGGACGGCATCTACCGGATCTCGGACCAACGCATCGCGGTCGTGATGCCCTCGACCTCGTCGGAAGAGGCGGCGGCCCTGGCGCATCGCCTCGTGCAGACGCTGCGTGAACGCGATACCGAAGCACGCTACGGCGATCTCGAAACGCGCGTGATCGGGCTCGGCACCATCAACACCGACGCGCGAGCGATGCTGCTCGCGCTCGGCTACGAATTCGCCACGGAGGAGCCGGTATGAAAATCCACAGATCCCTGGTCGTGCTCGTGACGCTCGCATCGGCGCTCGAGTGCGCGGCGATCATTTTCGCGGTGGCGATGGACCGCGTCGCGTGGCTGCCCCTCGCGCTGTTCATGCACCTGTTGGCCGCGTACCTCTCCTCGCGCGCCGCCAGCGTGCGTCGCGACGACCTGAGCGCCACCGAGCGCGATGCCGTGCTCTGGGTCGCCGCGCTCGTCCCGATGTTCGGCCCCTCCCTCGCATGGTCGATGCCCGTCCCCCCGCCCCCCCCCGACCAGGACGAGGATGACGACGCGGACGAGGTGATCAACGCCCACGACATGTTCGAACGCTACGAGGAACACGTGACACCCCACAATCCCGACTACGAGCGCACCCTGTT
>CBDURV010000310.1:0-5548 GCA_965369495.1 uncultured bacterium | reverse complement strand
GCTCGCGCGAGTTGGACTGCGCGAAGCGGCCCAACGCCAGCAGCGCGAGATCCGCGACCGTCGGGTCCTTGCCCGACTTGGCGAGCGAGAGCAGCGACGGGATGAGCGACGCGACGCGCAACCGTCCGGTCGCGTCGATGGCGGTGAACAGCGCGGCGCGCTCTTCCGGTTTCGGGTTCTTCTCGCGCAAAAACGGCTCGATGAAGACGGCCGCCTTCGGGTCTCCCATAGCCGCCAACGCCGAAAGCGCCGCCACCTGCACCCTGCGGTTTTTCGACTGCGTCGCCTTGCCCGCCGCGGCGAAGAGTGCCTGCGCCTCCTTGGCCGACGCGGGGTAGCGATAGATGTCCGACGCCTCGCGCAGCAGCGATACCATGGCCGCCTCGTCCTGCTTCTGCTCCACGAGAGCGGCCAAGACCTCTTCGCCGGGTGTGCGCAACTCGTCGGCGGAGACCACAGCGGCGAGCAGCAGCAATACCGCCTTACGCATCAGCGATCACCCGGAATCCTTCGCCGAATTCGATCCAGCGCGACTGCGCCGCGTCATACCGAAAGCCGGTCGCCTCGCGCACGCGCTTCAACGCGAAGCGCGCCTGGAGCACGCCTTCATAGTCGCGTTCGACAGGCTTGCGGGGGCTCCAACGTAGGCGATAGAACTCCGCCAGCGCACTCTGGCCGCCTGCGACGAAGCCCGTCTGCTCGCCGGCGCGGAAGCGGACGGCGTTCGGGCTGTCGGTCGCCTCGCCGCCGAGCGTCACCTGCAGATCGCCCCAGCGCGCGATCACGCCCGCGAAACCCGCGGGCACGAGCCCCTCGAAGCGGTAGCCATCCTGCGAAGGCCGCGGGAGTTTGACTTTCGTGCCGTGCCATTCGAATCGCGGGCCGTCCGACTCGACGGCGCCGCGGGAAATCTCAATCACGAAATCGACTTCGCCCGACGGACGCGGCCGCAGGCGCGCCAGCACACCCTGAAACACGGCGTCCGTGCTCTGGTGCAGGCGGCGCGGCGTGCGTTGCCCGAGGCGGCTCCAACTTTCGGTGCGCACGAACGGAAGACCGACGCGCCCGTCCAGCGTCGTCCACACCTCTTGGCGACACCAACCCTCCAGCGAGAGCGTACGCCCGCCGGTCGTGACGTGCACCGCGAACAGGCGCGGCGACGGCCCGTCGGAGCGGCCGTCGGTGCGTATGGCGGGCGCGGGCGGCGCCTCGGAGGTGGGTTGCGCTCCACTCGCCGGCAGATCGACGCGCGGCACTTGCGCGGCGCATGCGATCACGAGGAGGAGAGCAGGAACAGCGACGCGATGCCGCACACGGCGGATGCTAGCACGAGCAAGCCGACGGCGGCCGGGACGGTCATGCCGCTGCGCACAAGGCGATGCGAGATGTGATCGGTGCCCCCGCGAAAGATCGGACGGCCGCGCTTGCGGCGCGAAATCGTCACGGTGGCAACGTCGGCAAGCGGCACCGCGAAGATCAACAGGAGCGGCAGTACCCGATCGCCGCGCACACCGAGGAGCGGATCGACGAGCATGCCGATCATGTGCACGGCCAGCAGCGCGCCGACCAGATGGCTGCCGGAATCGCCCAGATAAATCCGCGCGGGAGCCAGCGTGAAAAAGAGCAATCCCGGCAGCGTCCAGAGCAGCAGCGCGCCGCCGAAGTTGTCGCCCGGCGGCGCCAGCACCAGCACCAGGGCCTGGGTGAGCGCCACGCCGGGCAGCAGCGCGTCCATGTTGTCGAGGTAGTTACTGGCGTTGACCAGCAGCAGCAGCACGACCACCACGATCCCGATCTGCCCCACGGTATTCACCAGTAGCAGCGCCGCGACCAGGACCGCCACGCCCTGCAGCGTGAATTTCCGCGCCGGCTTGAAATCGAGGAAATCGTCGGCGAGGCCGACCGCGAAGAGCAGCATCACGGCAGCCAGGCGCGGCAGGATTCCGTCCGGGCGGAGGGCCAGCAGGGCGGCGGCCACGCCGATCGCGAGCGCAGGCCCCCCCACCAGCGGGATATTCCCGGCCCCAAACCGGTCTCGGCGGGAGCGCGCGACGAGTCCCAGCGACCGGGCGGGGCCCCGCAGCAGGTAACAGGCCAGCCCCACCGCCAACGAACTGCCCAGGGCCACGGCGGTGAAATTGAAGGGGGAGAGTTCTAGTCCCGCGAAGGTCAGCATGAAATTGACGGTCCCAACGGCACAAGATAGTCTCTGGCACACCCGCGGAAGGCCGGCCGCGGCCAATCTTGCGTATGCAAAAAGACCAATCTTCACCGGCTCCCGATCGCGCCCAAGAGGGAAAGCTGCCGCGCATTCGCCGCGATGACATCGATCCGGACGCGATCAAGGTCATCCGACGCCTCAAGCAGAGCGGCTATTCCGCCTATCTGGTGGGCGGCTGCGTGCGCGACCTGCTGCTCGGCGTGCGCCCCAAGGATTTCGACCTCGCCACCAGCGCGACGCCGCGCCAGATCAAGCGCCTGTTCCGCAACAGCCGCATTATCGGCCGCCGATTCCGCCTGGCGCACATCCGCTTCGGCGACCACATCCTCGAGGTGGCCACCTTCCGCGCGCCGCCCGAAACCGACGGCGACGACCCCTACATCACGCGCGACAACATCTTCGGCACCGAGGAGTCGGACGCCAACCGGCGCGACTTCACCATCAACGCCCTCTTCTACGACCCCGAGTCGCAAAAGGTGATCGATCACGTGGGCGGCCTCGAGGATCTCGCCGCGCGCCGGCTGCGCACCATCGGCGTGGCGGAACTGCGCCTGCGCGAGGATCCGGTGCGGGCGCTGCGCGCGGCGAAGTTCGCGGGACGCCTCGACCTCGAATGCGACGACGAACTCGTGGCGGCGATCCGAACGACCGCGGGGGATCTCTCCAAGGCGTCGCAGGCGCGCATGCTCGAGGAGAACTACAAGCTGTTGAGCGGCCACGGCTCCGACCGCGCCTTCGCGCTGCTGGAGGAGTGGGGTTGCCTGGCCGTGACGATGCCGGAGATCACGCCGCTGCCCGACCAGTTCTTCGGGGCGCTGCGGCGCATGTCCGAGCTGAGCGACGGCTCGCGCACCGGAGTATCGCAAGGGCTCATGTTGTCGGTTCTGCTGGCGCCGCTCGCCGTGCGCGCGCTGCTGGCGAAGCCGGTGCGCACCGAACACGAGGCCGAACAACGCATCGGCGAAGCGATCCACGAAATCGTGCTGCGCATGTCGGTCGCGCGCCGTGACAGCACGATCGCGCGCCAGTGCCTCGGCGCGCAGATCCGCCTGCTGGAAGCGCCGACGCAGCGTGGCTCGCGCCGATTCTGCTTCCGCCCCTACTTCCAGGATGCGCTCACGCTGCGCGGACTGCTCGGCGCGCTCGAAGCGCCGCCGGAAGGCGAACCCGATCCCTACCAGCTCTGGATCGAACTGAACGAGTCGCTCGGCGCCCGCGACGCGGAACCGCCCAGCGCGCACCGCCCGCGACGCCGACGACGAGGCGGCCGCAACCGCCGCCGCGGTCCGCGCGGGGATGGAGGCGGCTCGCCGCCGTCGGCATGACCGACGCGCGCGTGCTGTTGTGCACCGCGCCGCCCGACCAGGCGGACGCACTCGCACGCAAACTGCTCGAAGCGCGCCTTGTCGCCTGCGTGAACGTGCTGCCCGGCGCGCGCAGCCACTACTGGTGGAAGGGCGCGATCCAGTCGGACGACGAGGCGCTGCTGGTAATCAAGACGACGGCCGAGCGCGTGCCGAAACTGATCGAGGCGCTGCCCGCCCTGCACCCGTACGACACGCCCGAACTGCTCTCGCTGCCGGTGGACGACGGCCTGCCGCCCTACCTGGCGTGGCTGCGCGAGTCCTAGTCCGGAATATCGACGAAGCGACCTGTGATCTTCACGTCGGCGAACGACGAGTTGGCGATCTGCACGCGCACTCGCTTCTCTTCGCCCCGGAACAGTTTGATTTCGCCCGTCCAGACGCCTTGGATCGGCTTCGCGCTGCGCTGCTCGTTCACAATGACCGTGCCGCGCACACGCACATACATCGCTCCGGGACCATCCGCATCACCTTTCGCGCTTCCGCGATACTCGACACGGGTGACGACGAACATCTTGCCGACGGGAATGCGCCCACCGTCACAAAAGGCGATGCACCGATCGCCCATTTCGATCGGCTTGTCGAGCGCGAGCGGCGCCGCATCCGTCGCATCGACCCGGTCTGAACCGCCGAGCATATCGATCCAGCGAGTGTGGCCGCCCTCCGCGCCGCCGCGGATTTGCAGCACGACGTGCGGTCGATCGAGCACCCACCGCAACGGGGTCACCACACCACGCCCCACCCGCTCGATGCCGCTGGGCGCCCGGCGCGGCACGAAACGCCGGACCTGCACCTTGTCCGCATCCGCCAACGGAATCAGATGCCCGATGACACGCACATCCAATGCGCTTGAGTTCGCAACCTCGGCGAAGAGCTTGTCCTCCTCGCGCGGACGAATCACCGCGCGCCCCTCGAACCAGATCCGATAGGGACCGGGCAGATTGTGCATGTTCAAGACGCGCTGCCCCGCGACGACGACGAGCGCCTTGCCGTTGCCGTTGGAATTGCCCGCCGCCTGCACGAAGACATCCACGACATCGACCACGAGCGCCTTGTCGTCAGGTAGATAGCCGCCCTTCCAGTACCAGGTCGTGCTGTCGCGGATGGTGGGAGGCTTGCGAAAGTCCAAGGGATCCGGCGCTGGCTCATCGCGCATCGGGAAAACAGCGCGATTGAGCGCCACGCGCGAGTGGGCCCCGCTCGTCCCCCCGCGCCAGATTTGGAGGCGGATCGCCTCGGGATCGCTCAGGACGCCGATCTTGCGCTGCAGGTGCTTGCGAATCGAGTCGTGCGCCCCGGCCAGCACCTTGGACAACCGCGCGCGCGTGGACGCAGTCATCGCCGGGTTGTGCTTGTCGGGATCGCGTGCGAACCGCGCCCACTCGATCTCGACGAGATCTCCCGCGATCGACCGCCGCACGCGAAAGAGCGCGATCTGATCGGTATCCGTGTCTTTTGTGTGAACGAGGTAGAGGTGGCCCTCGACCGCCCGCACGCGCTTGCAGTCTTCCGCTGCCGCGGCGGGCAGCTCCGTGATCTCCGAGAACTTCTTGGCGCCGAGGTCCACGATCCGGCTGCGGTCGTCCTTGGCCATGTTTACGTAGAACTGGCCGCCGTTGAACTGGAGGTCCCAGTCGTTGCGCGTGATGAGGCTATGGGGATCGTCGCGAATGCCGTGCTCGAAGCTGAACGTGGCCCTTCCGCGGTGCTTGTGCTTGAACCGATCGAAGAGCGTCGCCTCGCCGGAATTCAGCAGCCCGCCCGGAGCCTCCTGCGCGAGTGCCGCCCCTGTCAAGATCAGTATCAAAGCGCAGAATCGCATCGGTCACACCCTATCAGCGCTACTTGACGGGCAGTTCGACGAAGCGGCCGCTGATCTTCACGTCAGCGAACGACGAGTTGGCGATCCGCACGCGCACTCGCTTCTCCTGGCCGCGCCTCAACTCGATCTCGCCCGTCCACA
>CBDURV010000309.1:0-5560 GCA_965369495.1 uncultured bacterium | reverse complement strand
GCCAATCTCGAGGCGCTGCGCATCTACGCCGACGCGCTCATGCACGAAGGCGACGACGAGGCGGCGACAGAAATCTACCGGCGCGCGCTTTCGGCGTCGTTCGGGTAAATCCACAGCTTGCCGTGGGGCCCAGAGAGTTGCCAGCCGTCGCCGCGGCGTGCGTAGTGGATGGGCGGTTTCGCAGTGGGCAACCGTTCCGGCCATGCGCCGCCGCTTTGATGCTCGATGAGCAGGCCCAGACCTAGGCGCGTCAACCGTGTTTGCTGGCGCAGGTCGCGCACCGACCAGGCGAGCATCGTGAGGAACCTTCGCTGCGCGGGATGATCGGGTTGGTAGAAGATTGTCATGCCGCCGTTCGTGCCCAGAATGGTCTCGACGTTGATGCCCTGCTTTCGCCTGGCCTGCAACTCGTCCAGTGCGCGCGTGATCTCGTAGAGTTCGACGGGGCGTTCGGCGACGGCACCGACGGTCTCCCGCGCCCACCGCGGGAGGCGTGACAATTGGGGGACGAGGTAGTAGATAACGCCGGATCCGCCGTTTCTGCGGTACGTCTCAAACAACCCGACTTGGAGCATCAACGCCGCTCGCTTCATCGGTTGCCACGCCTCCAGATCATCGAGGATCGCGTGAAGGCGCGGGGCGTGTGCCGCTGCGTCGAAGCCGTGCTTGGATACCGCTGTGCGGACACTCTTGGCGATGATTTCGCGTGCGGTCGCCGCAATCAGGTGCGAAAGGGTCTCGATGCGCTCGCAGTGGGCGGCGATGCGTGTGAGCGTTTCGATATCGTCGAGGTCGCGCGCGATCGGGGTGGGCGAGGCGGAGATCCGCAACGCCACCATGTGGGCCGCTTCCATGGCGCTATAGAGCGTGTCGCCGTCCGGCAGCGGTGATTCCGGGCGATAGACCGACTTGGTCGCGGCGCGCTGCACGATTTCGAAGTAGCCGTCCGCACCATCGACCCAGTCGCGGTTCGGAGCGTCCTCACGGTTGGGCCGTCCCTCCGCGATGAGCCATTCCTCTGCAGCCTGGAACAGCGGTGCGGCGTCGTCTTGCGGGCCGTCGGTGCCCAGGCCGAGTTCTTCCAGGGTCGTCGGTTCGCCACGGTCGCGCGCACGCGCCATGTGCTCCTCGACCGAGTTTTCATAGTGAGCGATTGCGCAGGAGCGCAGCCCAATCCCGGCGACGCCGATCAGCGCAAAGATCATCAGGAACCAAAGCAGAATGCGTTTCATGTGTCGGCTATCGGACGTCGGGCGAAGCGTCGCTCCTTCGCCCGCATGATCGCGTAAAGTACGGTCGCATGAGAGCCCCTATCGTAGCCCTGTTTCTGTTTGCGTCGTTCGCATCTGCCCAGGGAGTGGCGCAAGGAGTGGCGCCGGCCGCCTACGCCATTGTGCAGGGGGCGAGCGGAAATGGCACAGCACAATTCAGCGTGCAGGTGACGAGCGGGGAGCAACTGCGTTTCGCGGTCAAGCTCGGCGAGGGCGGCGGTGCGCTGGCGCCCCAGCACGAGGAGCGGATCACGCATGCGGGTTCGGATCAGGAGCTGATTCGATTCACGTTCGTGGGGCTGCCCGTCGGCGTAGACCACCAACTGATCGTGATTCGGGACAAGAAGTACGCCGACATGCGTACCTTTAGCGTTCCCGACTGGACGGCGGCCAAGGGCCGTATCGCGATCCTTTCCTGCATGACGGACGGCCATCCCGACCAGCAGCGCATGTGGCGGGAACTCCTGAGCCTTAAGCCGGACGCGCTGTTCATTATTGGCGACTCGGCCTACTGCGACGTCGTGGGCAACCGGTTGGTGCGCGCGATCACGCCGGAGTTGATCTGGCGACGCCACGCGGAAACGCGCCAGACGCTGGAGCTGTACCGTGCGAGCAGGCTCGTGCCCGTTTTCAGCATCTGGGATGACCATGACTACGGCCTCAACGACGCGGGCCGCGAATTCGTGCACAAGCGCGCGTCGGCGGCGATCTTTCGCGCCTACCTGCCGCAGGCGCCGATCGACGGGTTTCTCGAGGGCGGGCCCGGGGTGAGCGCCGCGTTCACGCTCTTCGGCCAGCGTTGGATGTTGCTCGACGGGCGCACGTTCCGCAGCCCCAATCGCAGGGAGGTGCCGGACGAGACGCTGTTCGGCGTGCGCCAGGAGGCGTGGGTCGCCGATGCGCTGCGGAACAAGGCGCCGATCTGGCTCGTGACCGGCGCGCAGATGTTCAACGGCTACCACCGCTTCGAGTCCTATGAGGCGTGCCAACCCAACAGCTTCAAGAAGTTCCAGGAGATCCTGCGGGCCGGCAAGGCGCCGTTCGCGCTCGTTACCGGCGACCGTCATCTGGCGGAGGTATCCAAGCTCACGGTTGCCGAATGCGGCTGCGACACGTTCGAGATCACCACCAGCGCGTTTCATGCGCGCACGTTTCCCAACGCGTGGTCCAAGGTGCCCAACCCGCGCCAGGTCGTTGGCGTGTCGGGCAAGCTCAACTACGCCGTCCTCGACGTGATCAAGGACGCTGCGGCGCTGCGCGGAACGCTGACCGTCTACGGCAGCGGCAAGGCGAAGCTGTTCGAGCATGAAGTGAATGTGAAGCGGAGCGGCGGCTAGGTCGATGGCCGCGCGCACGCAGGATCGCGAATGGGCGCGCTACTCCGATGAGGAGTTGGGCGAACTGCGGTTGTGCGACCTCGATGTCACGATCATGGGCACTGTGCTGGAGGATCGCGTGCACCGGCTCTACGCGGAGTTGGCGCGACGCGACATTCGTCATCGCCCGCATGCGTGGCTATCGAGCGAGTGGTTCAGTCCCGATGGCGTGCCCGGCATCGCGATTCCCTTCTACCTCGCGCACTCGCGCCTGATGCGTCTCGAGAAAAACCAGATGCTCGAGGTGGAGGGAGGGCGCGATCGCGAGTGCATGCGCCTTCTGCGTCACGAGGCGGGCCACGCCATCAGCACCGCCTATCGGCTTCATCGCCGCAAGGCGTGGCGCGAGGTATTCGGCCCCGTGTCGAAGCCGTATCCCGCCACCTACAGCGCCAAGCCGTTCTCGCGCGATTTCGTGCTGCACCTGCCGTGGTGGTACGCGCAGGCGCATCCCGCCGAGGACTTCGCCGAGACGTTCGCGGTTTGGCTCATGCCGCGCGCGCGCTGGCGGCGTCTTTATCGCGACTGGCCCGCGCTCGAAAAGCTGGAGTTCGTGGACGAGTTGATGGCCGAGATCGCGGGAACGCGCGCGCCAGTCCGCTCGCGCCGTCAGATCGATCCGCTGCGGCAGCAGCGCTTCACGCTACGGCAGCACTACAAGCGCAAACAGCGGCGCTACGGCGAGGACTCGCCCGCGATCTATGACCGCGACCTCATGCGGCTGTTTCCTCCGATCGAGAACGGCACGCCGTCCGAGGCGGCTTCCCGGTTTCTGCGCCGCTACCAGCGTCGTCTGCGCGAGGTGGTGGCGCGCTGGACGGCCGCGCACGCCTATACGATCGACATCGTCGTGCGCGACATGATCGAACGCGCGCGCGACCTCAAACTGCGCCATGTGCGCCCCGACGAAGAGGCGCTCGACGACTTGCAGGTGCTGGTGACGGTGCAGACGATGAAGTACCTGCAGGACGGGCATCGGCATATCGCGATCTAGCCTGTCTGCCTCGTACCGTAGGCTCCGAGTTGTGCGTAGTTCTAGGGCTGCGCCGCCAGCTTATGAAGAAGCGACGGGTCCTCGTCCTCGTCCATTCCGATCTAGTTCCGCCGGACAGCCTTGAGGGACACGATGAAAAGGCAATCCGCGAGTGGAAGACGGAGTATGACGTCGTCTCTACCCTGCGAAACATGGGGCACGACGCGCGGCCGCTCGGCGTCAGCGACGATCTGGGCGCCATCCGCACGGCGATCGAGGAGTTCAAGCCGCACGTCTGCTTCAACCTGCTGGAGGAGTTTCACGGCGTCGCGCTCTACGACCAGCACGTCGTCAGCTATCTCGAGCTGATGCGCCAGCCCTACACCGGCTGCAATCCGCGCGGTTTGACGCTGGCGCACGACAAGGCGCTTTCGAAGAAGATACTCGCCTACCACCGCATTCCAGCACCGCGCTTCAAGGTCTTCCCGGTGGGGCGCAAGGTGAAGAAGCCGGCGCGTCTGGAATACCCGCTGCTCGTGAAGTCTCTTACGGAGGATGCCTCGCTGGGCATTTCGCAGGCGAGTCTCGTCACGAACGACGAAAAACTCGTGGAGCGCGTGCGCTTCATGCACGAGAAGATCGGCGGCGATGCGATGGCCGACCAGTACATCGAGGGGCGCGAACTCTATGTGGGCATCATGGGCAACCTGCGCTTGCAGACGCTGCCGATCTGGGAGTTGGAGTTCACCAAGCTGCCGGAAGGATCGGCGCCCATCGCGACCGAGAAGGTCAAGTGGGACGAGAAGTACCAGGAGCAGATCGGCATCAAGACGGGTCCGGCGAAGCTGGAGAACGGATTGGAAGACCGGATCATCAAGATCTGCAAGCGTGCCTACCGCGCGCTGGAACTGTCGGGCTACGCGCGCATCGACCTGCGCCTGCAATCCGACGGGCGCGTCTACATCATCGAGGCCAATCCCAATCCGCAGCTAGCGTTCGACGAGGAGTTCGCCGAAAGCGCCGCGCACATCAAGATGAGCTACGAAGACGTTCTCCACCGCATCCTCACGCTCGGAATCGGATACCGCGCGCACTGGAGGCAGTAGCCAGATATCGGCCTTGGGCTTTGAGCCCTGGGCTTTGGGTCGCAACCAGACTCGCCGCCCGCAATCCGCCGGTCCGGGTCGGCGACCGACCGACTGCGAACGCATCAAAAGATCGGCTTGCGGTTTCCGAATCACGCCCCTCTGATTCGAATCCCAAAGCCCAAAGCCCAAGGCTCAAAGCCGAGCCGCGAGCGGGGCCTGAGATTTTTCACTCCTGCTACTTCGGTGTGAAGTAGACGATCTTCGACTGCATCCAATCCGTCGCGTCGTTGCGGATGGTGTCGTAGCCGAGCGGTTCGAAGTGGCGCTTGGCGGCGCCGACGGGATCGTAGTTCTTGCCGACGTCGGCGAGGAACGCCTTGTATGCCTTGCGGTACTTCTTGGGGCCGGCGTGGAAGAACGCGACGTAGTAGAACGACCAACGGGAGTACATTTCCGTGTGGTCCTCCTCAGGTTGCCGCTGCATGTCCCGGATGGAGGGCAGGCTGAGGGATGCCTGCCACTGCGAGTACGCCATGTGCACGTAAGGCAGTTTCTTGCCCGTCATGACTCCGACCGACGCAACGCTGCCTTCGCCCCAGTGGACCCATAGCGGGCATTGCGCTCCGTAGCGACGCTTGACGAAGAACGTGGCCAGCGCCGAGTGGAGCTCCGCCGTTCCTTTCTGATTGCTCTTCTGGATCGGCGTCGTGAACAGCCGCACACTCGCGTTGTCGGTGAAGCTGGTGTGACCCTCCTCCCTGACTTCGGGATAGACACCCTTGGCCTGGGTGTTGCCGTGGTGCACAAAGACGTGTGGGAGCACTGCTCCCCGCTTGAGGGACGGCGACTTGC
>CBDURV010000308.1:0-5567 GCA_965369495.1 uncultured bacterium | reverse complement strand
CCGAAGACGGCCCCGAAATCCACTATCGCCTCGCCCATCTGACCGACGATGCCGAGCAGCGCGCGCTACACCTCACGACCGCCGAAGAGCTGGTCGCAACGCGCGCGCGCACCATCGTCAACGGCAGCTATCGCGAACACTTCCTCACGCACAGCGGCCACAACCCCGAGATTCTCGAGGCAGCCAGGAAGGCGCGTGAAGGCTAGCGCCGGCGGCGGGCCCAGGCGAAGCCGACCAGCGCCATCAGCATCAGCGCGATCGTTCCCGGCTCCGGGACCGGGTTCACCGACGCACCCTGGATGACGTAGATCTGCGGGCCTCCGGGATTGTTGGGATCGTCCATCAGCACCGCGCCGGGCAGATTCAGGATCAGCGACGGTGCACCGAACGAGTCGTCGTGCGGCCACAAAAACTCGTCGGCGCCCGAGTCCGAGTAGACGGTGTACGGATCGTCCGGGTGGAGGATGAACTGCGACACCCTCTCCATGAACGTCTCGGCCTCGACCGTACCCGGCAGGTTCGGATCGAATCCGCTGAAGTACTCGACGAGCACGTCGAGCGGCACTTCCAGGAAATCACCGGGCTGCTGGTAGTTGCCCGCGGGGAAGAACTCGTTGAGCGCGAACGCCTGGCCCGCCTCGATCATCGCGATACCGGACTGGATCGCCATCTGGACATCGACGTCAACCTCCGGCACGAATCCGCCATCGGGCACGCCGGTGAACGTGTGCGCCGAGAACCCCGGGAACGAGCCGCCGGCGAATCCGTAGATTTCACCGAACGGGTCGAACTGGCCAAGATTGATGTTCGAGGCGTTGCTGAAGGAGACAAACGGGAACGTCCCCCCAGGCTCGTTGCCGAGGAAGTAGAGGCCCGCCGTCTCATCGGTCGGGGCATCGGGGAATTCGCCGCCCGAGAAGAGCACGAACGCGCCGCCCTCCTGCGTCGATGAACTACCCAGCACCATGTCGTCGAGGGTGAAGCCGGCAGCCTGCCAGCGCTTCTTGTCAACCTTGATGGTGACGGAGTTGAAGCCGACGTCATCGATCAGGCCGGCGAAGTGCTCCCTGCCTAGGTAGTCCAGATCCTGCGGATCGTCGAGACCGCTGGTCGCAACGCGGCCGGTGTTGGTGGTGATCGAGAAGGTCTCGTCGCGCCACGCCAGCGAGCGGAACGAGATTCCGAACGCGCGCTGCGGCGCCGCGAACGCGAAGTTGATCGAGTCGTTCTCGAAGAAGACCTCGAAGGGCGTGCGGCCCAGCCGGTTGCCCTCGATGATCCCGAAAAACCGGTCGGTCGTTACGACGCTATCTCCGGCCGTCGTCTGGTAGCGGATGTCGTTGGCGAACGTGTTGTTCGCGATCGTCGTCCCCTGCGCGAAGTCGTCCCAGTCCTCACCGCCGACATCGAGACCGGAATCGGCGAGCGCCGACCCGAACATCGTGCTGTTCTTGAACGTCATCGGATCCGCCGTCGCGGGCACCGCCAAGAGCGCACAAAGAATCGCGCCTAGATAAAATCGAAACCACATCATCATCACCATTGGCCAGCGCATTGCCGTCTTGCTGGCCTCCCTATGTTCTCAGCACAGAGCGTAGCAGGCTCGGGGAACGCCTCAATACGGGGCACCAACAGAATCGCAGCGAGTGTCCACGAAACACGACAATCAGCGCTGATAGGCCGATTCTGCGGGCTTTACGTGGCGCGGGATCCAGAGCGGGCGGCGCAATTTTCCGGTCGGCGGGCGGGTCAGAGCCAGCCACTCCTTGTAGACGGCGCGCGCTTTGGCGCGATCCACGGCAATATCGCCGAAGGCGTCGCCGGCCTGGGCTGCACGCACGGTGACCTTTTGGTGCCAGCACTGCATGCCGCTGACCGGGTCGGGGTGCACCGGGAAGGTGATGTTCTGGTGGACGCCGCTCTCCTTCCACCAGATGCGTCCGCGCTCGCTGGTCGCGTCAGGACCGATGTCGCCGTCGCGGCGGAAGCGCCACTGGTCGCCGTCGATCGTCAACTCGATCGGCGCGCTCGCCCAACGCGAAATCTGGTTCGCGTCCTGCTTCTGGTGCCAGCGCCCCAGGTGGTGGCTGCACGCGACGATGCCGGGCAGCAGCCCCTCGGTCACAAAGGGCCGCAAGACGAAATGGCCGATCGCCGTCTCGACGCGCACGAGGTCGTTCTCGGCGACGCCAATGCGATCCGCGTCGCGCGGGTGCATCCAGAGCGGATTCTTGTGCGCGATCTCGTACAGCCATTCCGCGTTGGCGCTGCGCGAGTGGATCAGCATCGCGAGGCGGAAGGTCGGCAACAGCACCATCTCGCCCGCGTCCTCGTCGAGGCGTGCGTGCGCGACGTGGCTTTGGATCGAGCCGGGCATCGACTCCTCGGGCCAGCCCCACTCCTCCATCGTCTTCGAATAGATTTCGACCATGCCGGACGGCGTCTTGAACCCACCCGGCTTGACCTTGTCGTAGACGTCACGCGTGACCTCGAACGCGCCATAGCGACGCATGTAGGCGAGCGGCGTGAGCCCTTCCGCCTCGGCCGCCTCCGGGAGACCCGGCACCGAGTTTTCGAACACCCAGCGGTAGTGCTCGTCGATGGTGATCTTCTCGCCCGCGCGATAGGGCGACTCGAAGTTCTTGCGGATGCCGAGCTTGCCGTCCGGGTCGATGCGCCACGAGAGTTCGAAGAAGAACTCCTCTTCCTCCCACACCTCGCCCGGGTTGACCTCGTAGGTGAACTCGAACTGCTTGCCGTCGCGCTCCGCCAGCACACGCGCGATGGGCTGCCGAAAACCGATCCACGAACCGGCGTGCGTCTCCTGGCTCATGATGTCGTGGCGCTCCGGCGCGAGGCCCATGGGCAGCACGTAGTCGGCAAACCGCGCGGTTTCGTTCCACGTCGGCGTAAGCGCCACATGGAATCCCATGCGTTCCTCGTCCGCCAGCAACTCCATCCACGCGGTGCCGTCGGGATAGGTCCAGACGGGATTGAAGACGCGCGAGAAGTAGGTGTCGATGCGCCGCTCCTTCGTGGCGAGATAGGGCAGCAGGATGCTCATCTCGTGCATACAGAGCGGGTACTCGTGCGGATAGAGCAGGTCGCTCCACACCGTCTGCGGTTCCGGCTTCGCATACGTCGCGGGCTTGAACTTGTTCCACGAGTTGAGCGACGTGCCACCCTTGGTACCGACCGAACCGGTCAGCACCACGAGGAACTCCAGCGCGCGCGCGATCTGCCAACCGCCCAGGTTGCCGGTGGCGGGGCCGCGCCAGACATGGCCGGAAAGCCCGCCGAGACCGGCCGCGATCTTGTCGGCCGCCTCGCGCAGCTTGGCGATATCGACGCGGCTCTCCTCGGCGGCGCGCTCGAAGGTGAAGTCCGCGTACTGGTTCTTGAGCGCCTCGAGGAAGGTCTCGAAGTCGGGCTTCACGCCGGGCCGCAGGTGGTCGAGCGTCGCCTTCCAGTTGGTCTGCTCCTTCAGGAAGTCGCGGTCGAAGCGGCCCGTCTCCAACAACTCGCGCACGATGGCGAGCAGCACCGTCGCTTCGCTGCCCGGCCACGTCGGTAGCCAGATGTCCGCCTTCGCGGCGGTGTTGGAAAGGCGCGGGTCCATCACGATCAGCGGCGCGCCCGCGGACATGCCTTCGAGGATGCGCTGCGCGTGCGGGTTGAAATAGTGGCCCGACTCGAGCTGCGCCGACATGAGCAGGATCGTCTTGGCGTGCGCGAAGTCGGCGCTGGGGCGGTCGGCGCCCACCATCATCGTGTAGCCGACGCGCGCGGAACTCGAACAGACGTTGGTGTGGCTGTTGTGGCCGTCCACGCCCCACGACTGCAGGATGCGCTCCATCGTGCCGTCGTGACCGGGGCGGCCGACGTGGTACATGACCTCGGTGCGGCGGTCTTCCGCGATCGCCTTGCCGATGCGCGCGCCCAGCGTGGAGAGCACCTCTTCCCAGCCGATGCGCTCCCACTCGCCGCTGCCCCGCGGTCCCACGCGCTTGAGCGGATAGAGAATGCGGTCGGGATCCTCGATCTGGTTGAGCGTCGCCGGCCCCTTGGCGCAGACACGCCCGCGACTGCCCGGGTGCACCGGGTTGCCTTCGAAGCGCCGGATCTTGCCGGTCTGCTTGTCCACGTAGCCGAGCAGCCCGCAGGCGGACTCGCAGTTGAAGCAGATCGTCGGCACGAGGCGCATCTCGTGGCGCACGCGACGCGGCCACGCCTTGGCGTCGAGTTCGACCCAGTTGTCCCACTGCTCCGGCGGCGGCGCCGCGGTGAGCATGTCGGGCAGGAACTTCATCGGCTCGAACGTACTCATGACAGCGCGACCTCCTGGCCGGCCTTGACGTAGATCCAGTCGATCAGCGCGAAGGCGACAACCACCAGCGGCGGAAAGAGGATTGCGAGGAACGCGAAGAGCAGTCCCAGCTTGAAGGCGGGATGCGCGGCCATCGCGTGGTGCGCCTGCTTCGCGCCGTCGGTGCGCGGCTCGCTCCACATGTTGGCCAGCATCACGCCGAAGTAGGCGATCATGAACGCGACGCTCGACTCACCCATGAACCACCCGACCGCGGAGGCGGCGGCGGCGGCCTGCACGCCCAGCACGAGCGGCAGCCACGCGTCCTCGCACCAGAGTTCGCGACCGCGCGCCTGCCGGAACAGGAACGCCGTGTAGATCGACGTCATCAATGCCACGCCGAGACTCGGCAAGACCAGCAGCTTGTGCCCGAACCCGAATGCATAGACCGCGCTCAGCGCCGCGTGCGCCGTCAATACCCACCCGCCGCGCACCAGCCACGACTTCGTGTTGGGCATAATGAGCAGGTAGAAAAAGCGGCTCGGCTGGTGCAGGTCGCCGATCAGCAGCAGCACCGTCAGCACGGTGAAGACGAGGCTCACCCAGCCCGCGACGACCGCGTCGAGACCAATCCCGGAAACCTCCCCGAACGGCGCAATCGCCGCGACGATGAGCGCGCCCGCGGCCAGCGCCTTGGTGACCATGTAGGCGGCGATGTGGTTGCCCCACGGCCGCGCCTTGGGAATGTCGTAGACCGTGCGCGCCAGCTTCGTGCCGACGGCGGGCATCGGATCGGGAACCTCGGCGTGGCTCAGCGTGCGCGTGCCGTCCACCGCCAGCGGATCGAGCGTGAAGGGGTTCGCGCCGGTGTAGAAGGTCTGCGGGCGTGTGCCGCGTTCAGGCTTGCGCACCTTGGCGCCGCGCCGGGCGAGTTCCTCGCGCATGCCGGGTGCGTCGAGATCGACCACCTTGATCGCCTCTTCGGGGCAGACCGAAACGCAGGCGGGCGCCAGACCCACCTCCAGTCGATGCGCGCAGAAGTGGCACTTGGCCGCCGTGCCCGAGCGCGTGTCGATGTGGATCGCGTCGTAGGGGCACGCCTGCAGACACGATGCGCATCCGATGCAGCGGTCGGCGTCGAGATCGACGATGCCGTCAGCGCGCTTGTGGAGCGCGATGGTCGGGCAGATCTCGATGCAGGGCGCATCCTCGCAGTGGTTGCAGCGCAGCACGGCGGCGTGCCGCTGCGCCTCCGGGAAGT
>CBDURV010000307.1:0-5613 GCA_965369495.1 uncultured bacterium | reverse complement strand
TCGGCGGAATCTCCTTGATGCTGCGCCGTTTGGGCGTCGATCGCGCGTGGCCGGCCGTCCGGGTCTGGGCGCCCTGGCTCGACCTCTTCGGGACATGGGCCGGCGCCCTGTCGATCGGCGCGCTTGCGATGGGGCGGCGGGGATTCTCGCCCTTCTGGGCCGGGGCGATGCTCTGTTGCGCGCTAGGCGTGACGGCGGGACTTTACGGGCGCGCGGTGCTCATGCCGTCGCTGGATGCGGCGTTCAAACGCTGGCGCCACGAGCCGGACAAGCCCGAATGGCAGGCGGAATGGATGTTTCTATGGAGGCTGGCCACCGGCACGCGGGCTCTCACGCTGCTGCTCGCGTTGGGCGCCATAGCGTGCGTTGGAGCGCTTGTCTGGTAAATTCGCGCGATTCAAGGAGCAACTGAAAATGAGCGAAAAAGTCCTGGCCAAGTACGAGGCGAAGAACGGCATCGCGACCATCACTCTCGATGACCCGCCCGTCAACGGCTACACCCATGAGATGAACCGCCAGGTGGATGAGTGCATCCTCAAGGCGCGCTTCGACAACGACGTGCACGTCATCGTGCTGCGCGGCGAGGGCGAGAAGTTCTTCTGCGCCGGCGCCAACATCAACATGCTTCAAAAGGCCGACCCGGTCTTCAAGTACTACTTCTGCCTGCACGCCAACGAGACGCTCTCGCGCCTCGAGCAGACGCCCAAGATCACCATCGCGGCGCTCAACGGCCACTGCGTCGGTGGCGGCCTCGAGTACGCCATGGCGTGCGACATCCGCATCGGCCGCACGGGCAAGTTCAAGACCGGCCTCCCGGAGGTTTCGCTCGGCGTGCTTCCCGGCACCGGTGGCACCCAGCGCCTCTGCCGTCTCGTCGGCAAGAGCAAGGCGATCGAGCTGATGGTCGAGGGTCGCAACTTCGGCTTCGAAGAGGCGATGGAAATGGGCATCATCAACAAGGTGTTCGAAGGCGACACGGCCGACGCGTTCATGGCCAACGTCTACGAGTACGCCGCGCAGTTCGTGCCGCCCAACAAGGCGAGCATGGCGGCCGGCCACATCAAGCGCGCCTGCCAGAGCGGCTCGGAAGTGCCGCTCGAGTACGGCCTCGCCATCGAGCGTGAGTTGCAGAGCAAGCTCTTCAGCTCGGAGGACGCCAAGATCGGCCTCAACGCATATGTCGAGAAGGCCAAGCCCGATTTCACCGGCAAGTGGCCGGGGCAGAAAGACTAGTCCAACGGCTGACGCCGTTGGGACAGTGGGAATCGGTTGTCCATCGAACTCGTAAATGAGGGGCGGCTGGCGAGGATTATCCTCGACCGGCCGCCCCTTAATATTTTGGATCTCGACCATCTGGAGCAGCTTGGCGCGCGGCTCCAGGAAGCGCAGGACGCATCAATCATCGTTCTGCAGGCGGGCGATCAGAGTCGCTGCTTCTCTGCCGGCAACGCGGTCGAGGACCATGTGCCCGAGCGCGCGCCGGAAATGCTCGACCGCTTCCACGCAGCCATTCGCCTGCTGCTCGGCAGCGAGGCGATTACCGTCGCGGACGTGCGCGGCGACGCGCTGGGCGGCGGTTGCGAGCTGATCACCGCGTGCGACCTCGTCTACGCCACGCCGCATGCGCGCTTCGGCCAACCCGAAATCAAGGTGGGGTGCTTCCCGCCCATCGCCGCGGCGCTCCTGCCGCATCGCGTGGGCTGGACCAAGGCGATGGAAATGATCGCGACCGGAAGGCTGCTAACCGCCGAAGAGGCGGTGACGTGCGGACTCGTCACCCGCGTCTGCCTGTCCGGCGCGGACGATGGCGTCGCGGACCTGCTCACCCAAAGCGCCGCCGTGCTGCGCATCGCCAAGCAGGCCATGTGCTCCCGTAGCGTCGATGAAGCCGAGCGCATCTACAAAAACGACTTGCTGCCGCTAGAAGACTGCGCCGAAGGCGTGCGCGCCTTCCTGGCCAAAACCCCGCCCCGCTGGCACCACGCCTAACCAAAACCTCCCCGGGGGAGCGTCTGCGTCCTCGGAAGTTGGTTGTGGCTAACGGTTTACGTCGGTTGGATGCGCTCGTGGACGCGCACGGCCTACTTGTAGGCGCCGTACGGGTTGTCCTCGGCGGACTCTTCGTCGGTGGCGTGGGCGGCGGCGATGGCGAGTCCGATGCCGGCCACGAGGGTGACCGCGGCGAGTCGGGCGCCGAGGCGCTGCCATGTGGGGCGGTCGGCCAGCAGCGGGAGTTCGCCGATCCATGCGGCGAGTGGTGCGATGCCCAGCAGCACCGCGGCCGACAGCGGGAAGTCGTCGGCGAACAGGTGCGTGTTGGCGAGCAGGCCGTAGAGCGCGACACCGAGCGGGAGTACCGCGCCCGCCGCCGACACCTTGCGCCAGGATGCGAAGAGCATCAGCGCGCCGCACGCCGCGGCGAGACCACCCGCGGTGCGCACGGCGTACAGACTGCCCGCGCGCTCGAATGCCGCCGCGGTAATCGCGAACGACAACATCCACGCCGTGGGCACTTCGCTGCCGGGCCGCCGCGTCGCCAACGTCTCAGCCAGCAGGCACCCCGCGAAAATCACGATCGCTCCGGTCCACGCGCCGCCGGTCGTCTTCTGCGTGCTCATCACGTAGTAGGCGATGAGCAATGCGGGAACGAACCCCGCGACGCGTCGCAGCCAGCGGCGAACCAGGTCCGGCGCGGGCAGCAGCGTTACGAGTCCCGCCGCGAGAACGGCCAGCGGCAGCGATGCGGACGATTCCGGCGGCGGAAACGCGGGCCACTCCCAGCCGTGCACAGCGAGCCACGCGATCAGGATCGCCGCGGCGGCGCCGCTGCCCACGTCTGCATGGCGGCGGCCGCCGACGAGCAAAAGCACGCCGGCGGCGAGGCCTGGCAGAAGCACGGAATAGAGAAGGATGTCCTCCACGGGCGGCCTAACGCATGCCCTCGATGGCGAGGTGCAGCGTGACCTCGTCACCCGCGGGGCCAACGAGCTTCGTCATCCCGAAATCGGTGCGCTTGAGCTTGAGCATGCCGTCGAAACCGATGCGGTCCTTGCCCCTGGGGCCCTTGCCTTCGCCGACCTTGGTCACGGCGATCGTCACCGCCTTCGTGACGCCGTGCAGCGTCAGGTCGCCGGTCACGTCGTAGTTCACGCCGCCGGTGTTCTTCCACGACTTCGACTTGAACGCGATCGTCGGAAACTCCTTCACGCTGAAAAAGTCGGGACCCCGCAGGTGCTTGTCGCGGCCTGCGTTGCCGGTGTTGATGCTGTCCGCCTTCACGGTCACGTTGATCGCGTTGCCACTCGCGCCGTCGCCGAACTTGAGGTCGCCGGTAATCGAGTCGAAGCGGCCCCACGTGTTGCTGATGCCCATGTGGCTGACCTTGAACAGGACCGTCGAGTGGACGCCGTCGATCTGGTACGCCTTGGCTTCGGTGTCCGACTGCGAGCGCGCCTGAAACAGGCCGACCATGCCGACCGCGATCGCGATGGTGAGGATTGTGTTCTTCATATCTCCCCTTGGATGCCATCTGCGAGAGTCGGATACCAAGTGGAAAAGTGAGCACCCGCACCGGTTTTTGAGGGGCTCCGGGGATTTCGAGTGCGAATGCGTAGACTGGCCGCGATGCGCGCCGTAGTGATTCGGGAGCACGGCTCCTTCGACAAGCTCAAGATCGAGGATCTGCCGGTCCCCGAGCCCAAGGCGGACGAGGTGCGGGTGCGCGTCAAAAGCGCCGCGCTCAACCACCTCGACACCTGGGTGCGGCGCGGCGTGAAGGGCTTTCAGTTCCCGCTGCCGATCACGCCCGGTTGCGACGGCGCCGGCGTCATCGACGCTGTGGGGGAGGCGGCGCACGGCCTCGAACCGGGCATGGAGGTGATCCTCTCGCCCGGCATTGGCCACCCGCTCGACCGCGACTACGGCATTTTGGGCGAAACCCGCGACGGCACCTGCTGTGAGCAGATCGTCGTGCCGCGCGAGACCTGCATCCCAAAACCCGCGAGCCTCGACTGGGATGTCGCCGGGTGCTTCTCGCTCACGTTTATCACCTCGTGGAGCATGCTCGTGCGGCGCGCGCAGATCCAACCCGGCGAGTGGGTGGTAATTCACGCGGCCGGCAGCGGCGTCGGCATCGCTTCGATCGAGATCTGCAAGCTCTTCGGCTGCCGCGTCATCGCCACCGCCTCGACCGAGGAGAAGCGGTCGCGGGCGCTGGAGCGGGGCGCCGAGCATGCGGTGCCCTACGAGGGATTCGCCAAGGCGGTGCGCGGTATCACCGGCAAGCGCGGTGCGGATGTGGTCGTGGACCATGTCGGACCCGACACCTGGAACGGCAGCGTCGCCTGTCTGCGCAAGGGGGGGCGGCTGGTCACTTGCGGAGGCACGAGCGGCCACGAAATCACCTTCGACGTGCGCCACCTCTTCTTCAAGAGCCTGTCCTTTCTCGGAAATACCATGGGCACGATTGAGGATCTGAAGAGAGTCGTCGAGCACGTCGGGGCGGGCCGCATGTCCCCGGTCATCGACAGTCGCTTCCCGCTTGAAGAGATCGGAGAGGCGCACCGTCGACTGGCGGAACGGGCCGTCTTCGGAAAGGTAGTGATAACGCTGTGAGTTCGGAACTGCAGACAAACCCCGAGTACCCCACCGAACTGCCCTACCAGCGGGTGCTCGACAAGGGCTTTGTCGCGCTCGTGGACGTCATGGGCGACGACGCCGCCATCGTCCAAGCGGCGCGCGTCTCGTACGGCAAGGGCACGAAGACCGTGCGCGGCGACAAGGCGCTCATCAGCTACCTGATGCGCCACGCCCACACGACGCCCTTCGAGATGGTCGAGTTCAAGTTCCTCATGCGCCTCCCGCTCTTCATCGCGCGGCAGGTGATCAGGCATAGAACGGCCTCGGTGAATGAATATAGTGGACGCTATTCGGAGATGCCCGACCGTTTCTGGGCGCCCGACATCGGCGCCATCGCGGAGCAGGATACGGTTAACCGGCAGGGGCGCGCCGACACGTTGCGCGACCTCGTCGAGGCGCTGCCGGATCACACCGCGAGCGCGGTCGCGTGCGCCTACTTCGCGGACGAGGCCGCGGTGCTGGTTGCCGCGGACGGCCGTGGCATCTCGCGCAAGGCGCTGCTCGACGAGTCTCATCGCGCCGACTTCACCGCGAGTTGGAGCGGTGGCGAAGCGCCGACCGAGATGCTTCCCAGCCGCAACTACATCTGGTGGGTCGAGAACCTGCTCGGGTTCTTTCCGGAGCGCAAGGCGCGCCTGAGCGAGATTCGCCAGGTCTATGCCGACCAGAACGAACGCAGTTATGCGCTCTACAAGGATCAGATGGCGCGCGGTGTCGCCCGCGAAATCGCGCGCTGCGTCCTGCCGCTTTCGCTCTACACCGAGTGGTACTGGAAGATCGACCTGCATAACCTGCTGCACTTCTTGCGCCTGCGCATGGACCCGCACGCGCAACTCGAGGTGCGCGAACTGGCCGAGGCGATGGCGAGCTTCGTCCAGCCGCAGGTACCGTTCGCGTGGGAGGCGTTCGAGGCCGACCGTCGCCAGGCGATCTTCCTGTCGCGCGAGGAAAAGGAAGTCATGCGCCCGGCCGATG
>CBDURV010000306.1:0-5627 GCA_965369495.1 uncultured bacterium | reverse complement strand
AACGCGGCATGTCGATCATGTTCATCACGCACGATCTCGGCGTGATTGCCGAAATCGCCGATCACGTTGCGGTCATGTTCCGCGGGCACCTCGTCGAGTTCGGCACCGTCGTGGACGTGTATTCCAACGCGCAGCACCCGTACACGCGCAGCCTGCTCGCCTGCCGCCCGTCGCTCGACACGACCTTCAAGCGCCTGCCGACGACCTCCACCTTCATGGACTGGCACTTCTCCGATGACCACGAGCTGGTCATCGAGGAGCACGAAGTCTCCGACGAGTCGCTCCGGGAACTGGAGATGCGCGGGCGTGACAAGCTCATCGATCCGCCCGGCGATCCGATCCTGACGGTCGAGGACCTCAAGGTCCACTTCCCGATCCGCAAGGGCGTCTTCAGCCGCGTCGCCGATCACGTGCGCGCGGTGGACGGCATCTCCTTCGACGTCTGGCGCGGGCAGACCCTGGGGCTGGTGGGCGAATCGGGCTGCGGCAAGACGACCTGCGGTCGCGCGCTACTGCGCCTGATCGAGTCGGGCGGCGGCATCGAGGTGAGTGGCAGGGCGGCCTACGACGGCATCGACATCTTCAACGCGGACAAGGAGACGCTGCGCGCGCTTCGACGCCGCATGCAGATCATCTTCCAGGATCCATACAGCTCGCTCAATCCGCGCATGACGGTGGCGGACATGCTGATGGAGCCGATGGCGGTCCACAAGCTCTACGATACGCGTGCGGAGCGCACCGACAACGCGGTGCGCATCCTCGAGGAGACGGGGTTGTTGGCGGAGCACATGAACCGCTACCCGCACGAGTTCTCGGGCGGCCAACGTCAGCGCATCTCGATCGCGCGCGCACTCGCCGTCCAGCCCGAGTTCATCGTCTGCGACGAATCGGTTTCCGCGCTCGACGTGTCGGTGCAGGCGCAGGTGCTCAACCTGCTCAAGGACCTGCAGGAAGAGCACGGGTTCACCTACATCTTCATCAGTCACGACCTGTCCGTGGTGAAGTTCTTCTCGGACACGATGGCGGTGATGGAGGCCGGCAAGATCGTCGAGTACGGCAACGCCAACGACATCTACGCGAATCCGAGTGAGGACTACACCAAGCGACTGATCGAGGCCGTCCCGCGCGACGACATCGATCACATCCGCATGCGCCAAGAGCAGCGCATCGCGGATCGGCGGCACTAGGCTCGAAGCCGGGCTCTCCGCATCGGTTTTGGGCTTTGGGCTTTGGGCTTTGGGCTTTGCGTCGCGACCAGACCGTCGTGTGGCGTGGCCTTCGTCGTTGGGGCTCGGTCCATTGTGGTGGCGTCACGGAGCGCAGCGAGCGACCGGCTCTCGGACAGCCTATTTGCCGGGCAGCAGTTTCGCGCTTTCGATCCTATCGCCGACGCGAATGCGGTCGATTACGTCGAGCCCCTCGATGACCTGCGCGTAGACGCTGTAGTTGCCGTCGAGATGCGGCGTCGGCAGGTGCGTGATGAAAATCTGGCAGCCGCCCGTGTCGTTGCCGCTGCGCGGCATGCCGACGGTGCCGCGCAGGTAGGGGCGCGTGCCGATTTCGTCCGGCAGGAAGTAACCGGGCCCGCCCCAGCCATCGCCGCGAGGGCAGCCGCCCTGGATCACGAAGTTGGCGACGACGCGATGCCAGCGCTTGCCGTCGTAGAACCCGGACCCCACCAGATTGGCGAAGTTCACGCAATGCGCGGGCGCCTCGTCGGGCAACAGCACCATGGTCATCGTGCCGCGATTGGTCGTGATTCGGACGCGCGTGCCCTGCAGCTTGCGTGCGGCGGCAAGAATGCCGCGCGCGTCCTGGTCCTGCAGGCGATAGCCCGCGCGCGGACGGCGCGGCGGGAGCGGGCGCTCCAGGGCTTCGAGCGCCGTGCGCGCGGCATCGCTCAGAACCGCATTGGAGTCGCGCGCCGCGACGTCGAGCCAGGGGTGATAGACCTTCATCTTGCCGAGTGCCGTGGCCGCCTCGACGCGCACGTCGATCCAGGTGGGATCGGTGGCGGCGAGCGCTGCCGCAACGATGCGCTCCGTTTCGCCTTTGGCGCCGCGCTCGCCCAGTGTGATGATCGCCATCGTCTGAACGGTGTAGTCGGGGGTTTGCAGCAGGTGGCGCAGGACCGGGAGTGCCGCTTCGATTGCGATCGACTCCTCCCCGCACGCCTCCGCCGCGGCCCGCATCGCCTCGATTCCGGTGAGTTTTTCGTACGGCGGAAGCGGCTTGCCCTTGCGATGCGGCGCGAGGCGCCAGACGTATTCCTGTGCGAGCTCCTCGTCGCCGTTCGCACGGAACTTCCCGAGCTTGCGCCCCGCCTTGGCGAGCGCGACGTGCACGTCCATCTGGAGCCTGGCGTCGAGACTCTGTTGGGCCGCTTCGAGAGCGGGAATCGCCTTGTCGCCCCAGTGCACGAGCGCCGACACCGCCGCCTCGCGAACCAGATCGTCCCTGTGGGTCACCAGACTTGCCACGGCATCGGCATGAGCAGCGGAAGGGTCGCCGGCGAGGCCGCGAATCGCTGCCACGACGATGCGCGGATCGGAGTCGCTCGTGAAGGAGACCAGGCGTTCGCCGTTGCCCTTCATCGCACCCAGGGCGCGTATTGCAAAGCAGCGTTCCTGGAATGTCGGGGCGTTGAGACTGGCGGAGATCATCAGCGGCGCAACCCACGCCGGATCGCCATCGACGGGGCCCTTGGTCTTGCGCGCCTTGCTTCGTAGAAGCCGCGAAATCGCATATGCCTCGCGCCAGCGGGGTTCCGGGTCCCCTTCGGTCATCAGCGCGCCGATCAGTTCCGCCACCGCGGACGGGTCGTCCAGCCGAAAGAGTGCGAGTGCGGCTTGGCCGCGAATGGCGGGCTCGGCCGACTTGAGGTAGGCGGCGACCGTCGCCACCGCGCGCGGATCCTTCGTCTTGCCGAGCGCTTCGAGTGCGTGCGGCAGGTCATTGCGTGAAAGACGCGGGAGCGCTTCGCGCAGCGGGATGACCGTTTCGCTGCCGCCGATGTGTCCGAGCGCGAAGAGGGCCGCGCGCCGCACGCGACCGGCGTCGTCGCCCAACAGGGGAAGCAGCCAAGCTCGCGCTTTGTCATCCTTGAGACGACCTGCCGCACGCGCTGCCGCGGCGCGCACCAGCGGCGACTCGCTCGCGGCGGCGCGCCGAAAGAGCGCGTCGTCATAGCGACGCCCCAACTCCGCGGAGAGCAGTTCCGCCTCGATCCCTTCCGCCGCCGCAGCGTCTTCCGCGGTCGCCATCGGGACAACGAGTGCGATCGCGATGGCGAGCATTCCCCCCAGAAACCGGTGATGGGATTGGAGTGACCGGTGATGGAGTGAGCTGGGCGTGGTCGAGTTGTTTTTCATCACGGCGGGGCGATCGTAGCACCATGCGGCGTTGCGAATGGAGCTCGCACCGCAAGCGTGTGGTCCGGGCGCAACTCGACCAGCAGTGCGCCGTCGCGGTCGGTGCGGAGCAGGTGCGCCGCCCCGAGCGCTCGCAGCGTGGGCGCATGGAAGGAGCCGCGCGCGCCCGAAACCAGCAGCCAGGTGGGGCGCACCGCCCGGCCGAGGGCGGCGGCAATTACGGGAATACGGACCGACGCGCCGTGATGCGGGGCGACCAGGACGGAGCAGCGCGCCGGCGGGTCACGAAGCAGGTCGCGCAGACCGGCCACCTGGCGATCGGCGGGCAGGAAAATACGACGCGGCCCCAGTCTGGCCACCGCAACGAGCGAACGGTCGTTGGAGGAGCGGCGCCGGCCCGTCGTCGCGGTGCCCCAGATGCGGAGATCGACACCCCGGCCGCGCCAGATGCGCTGCCCCGATTCCGCGCGTACGACGGGGACTCCGACAAGCGCGGCTCGTGCGATGAGCGCAGGGGGAGGATCGGGCCCCACAATCAGTGCGCCGATCGGGATGCGCCCGAGCAGGGGCAGCAGCGCGTTCCAGTGGTCGGAGTCGGCGTGCGTGCAGACGCACACCTCCAGGCGGTCGATGCCCAGTGTCCGGAGTGCCGGTTCAACGACACGGCGCGCGATGTCGGGGCGATTGCGCGAACCCGCGTCGATGAGTGCGGCGTGGCCGGACGTGTCGATGAGGAGTGCGGCCTGTCCGTGGCCGACGTCGAGAAGCCAGAATTGCGGCGCCGTCGGCGCGCGCGAAGGCCAGGCGAAGGTGAGCGCCGCGACGGCGATGAGCGCACCCGTGCGCGGACGCCGCCGCGTCAGGATCAACCCCAGCCACCAGACCGCCATCGCACCGATCGCGGGCGGCGCGACTCGCACAAAGGCGCCGGGCAGGAGTTCGCCGGCGTCGAGGACGAAACGCAGGCCGCGCAGCAGGAGGGTCGCCGGCAACGCGGCCCAGTCGGCGCCCGCGGCGAGCAGCCCGTAGAGCGGCATGAGCAGCGTGACAAATGGGGCCGCCGCCAGATTGGTGAGGGGCGAGAGAGGCGTTACCAGCCCGAACTGGTGGGCGACGAGGGGTTGCGTCGCGCAACTCGCGGCGAGGGCGACCGGCAGGCCCTGCGCAATGGAGCGCGCCACTCGCAGTCGAATGGGCCTGTCCTTGCGCACCGCGGGAAAGCGGGCGAGCAGTCGTGTGCGTGCACCGGCGACCTCGATCCAGGCGGGCGCGAGCCATGCGATCGATGCGGCCGCGAGAAAGCTGAGCCAAAATCCGATCCGTTCGACCTCCACGGGGTCCCAGAGCACAAGCAACGTCGCCGCGCCACCCAGCGCGGTCGCCGCGTCGGGGCGCCGCCCGCGCAGCAGGGCCACCCCGTAGACGGCCAGCCCGATCGCGGCGCGGCGCACGGGAGCGCCGGCGCCCGCGATCGGCACGTAGCCAAGCACGACGACGAGCGTCAAGAGCGCCGCGACTCGCGGACCCGCGCCCAACCGGCGCACGATGGCATGCACCATGCCCGCGACGAGCAGCAGGTGGAGGCCGGAGATGGCAAGCAGATGCATTGTGCCCGTGCGCTCGAACCGAAGCCGGTCGCGGTCGTCTAGGCCGCCGCGAATGCCGAGCAGCAGCGCGGCCGCGATGCCTGCGTCGGCACGCGGGAGGTGCGCGCGCAGTCGGAGCGTCGCCTCCCTACGCACCGATTGCACTCTGCGTGACCACGCACTCCCGCCGCCTTCGATGACCGATAGATTCGCCAACTGCTTGAGATACACGCGCGCCGCGATGCCGTTTCGGGCCAACGACCTGGCGGCGTCGCGTTGGCCCGGATTCGTAGCCCCGCGTGGGATCTCGAGCCGCCCGGTTGCGCGCACGAGGGCCCCACGTCCGATTGCATCCGGCAACTCGCCCGGCCAAAGACAGCGAATTCGCCGCCCCCCGTGCCCGCGTCCGTCCAGCCACGCGCGCTCCGCCCACGGATCTTCCCCGGCGGAGAGAACCCGCAGTTCGACAGACACCAGTTGGTGATGGAGTGCCATCGACCCTTCGGCAGGCGGCGGCGCCCGTGCGGATGCCAGCTGCGCGCGCGCGGGAACGAGCTGCGCGCGCGCGGGAACCAGCTGCGTGCGCGCCGATTCCCGCGGCGTGCGCCATGCCACTTGGGCCGCGGTCGCTTGCGCGGATTGGTCGAGTTGACTGCTGGCCGCGGCGATT
>CBDURV010000305.1:0-5631 GCA_965369495.1 uncultured bacterium | reverse complement strand
CGTTTCGACCAGTCGCACCGCATCGCCTGCGAGATCGGCGACCGGGAGGGGGAGGGCATTGCGCTCGCCGATCTCGGGGCGCTCATCGCGAACCTGGGTGACGCGCCGATCGGCAAGGCGAAGCTGGAGCAGTCGCTCTCGATCATGCGGGAGCTTGGTGCGCGGCGCTCCGAGGGCTACGCGCTGCAGGGCCTCGGCGCCGTCGCGGCGCAGGCGGGAGACGCCGAGGAGGCGAGGCGGCGCATCGAGAGGGCGCGGGAGATCTATCGCGCCATCCACTACGCGGCGGGCGTGGCGGAATCGGAGTTGGCGCTCGGGCGCCTGGACGCGGAGTTCGCGGAGGGGCGCGCGCATCTCGAACGCGCCCTGACGAGTGGGCGGACTCTCGACATGCCTTCGGTCTTCGTGCGGGCCGCCTGCCTGCTGGCCACCGCCGACGCCGCGGAGTTGCTCGACCTGTACCGAGCGCGCATGAGCCTGGCGGCAAGGCTGGAAGCGCACTTTGTGCTGTGGAAGACGACAGGCGACGAGCAACATCTCGCGCGCTCGCGTGCTCTTCTCGCGGACCTGCTCGCCGGTTCCCCCGAAGCCTATCGAGACTCGATGATCGACAGCGTTCCCTTGTACCGCGACATCGTGAGTGCACGCTAACCGTCGGTTCGGCTCGGCTCGTTCAGCGCAGCTTTCCCACCTCGGCGAGTATGTCGTCGGGGGAGGGGCGATCACCGAACGACTTCGCCCTGCGCGCGTAGCGGAGTACGCCTTCGCGATCGACGATGAACGTGGCGGGCCGGTTGCTCTCTTCGATGTGGATGTTCATCTGAAAGAGCACGCCGTAGCTGGCGCTCACGGTCAGGCTCGGGTCAAGCAGGAGCGGAATCGACAGGTCGTCGGTCGTTTTTCCGGCCTGCCGAAGCAGCGCCTTGGCGGCCCACGATTCGTGGGGATCGATCGCGAACACCGGGATCTTCTTTCGCGCAACGGATTCGCGCAACTGCGCGAGTTGACGATGTCAGACGGGTCACGTGTCGCCGTACAGGAAGACCAGGATGACCGGCGACTTCCCCCGAAAGTTCGAGAGCTTGACCGGCTTGCCGTTGAGCGCGGCGAGATCGAAGTCGGGCGCCCGTTGACCGATCGTCGCAACGTTCTTGGGCGCCTTCCACTGCTTCAGCTTCTTGATCACGGCCGGCGCGATGGGATTCGCTTCCCGCGCGAGGACGTAGCCCAGGTGCTTCTTCACATCGCGGTTCTTTTCGGTCGCGCGTATCCGGGTCAACTGCTGCTTGAGCCGTTTCCCGGACCCGATCATGCCCAACGAGTCCGCCGCGTAGAGTCGGACCGCAGGCGACGCGTCGGTCTCGAGCGATGCGAGCAGCGCCGACTCCGCACTGCGTGAATGCGGCGAGAGGTATCCCAGGGCCTGCGCGGCGAAGATCCGGACTTCGACGTTGTCGTGCTTCAGGCTGGCGACCAGCGGCTTGACGGCCGGCTTGCCGATGCGGGTCAACTGCTGGAGAGCGGCGAACCGCTTTTGCCACGCCGTGTCCTCGATGTCGCGCAGGTAACGAGCGCTGCCGTTCGCACCCCAACCCTTCGCCTGCCAGTCCTCGGCCACCTGCTGGATTATCGCCGCGGCGCTCTCCGCCTTCGACTCGGCTGCCGCGACAAGCAGCACCGTCGAGATGATCATCGCTATCTTCATCGTGTTCCTCCGCGGCGTTCTGCCAGCCCGATGAAAGGGTAACCCGCACTCCGGTACTACAATCGAATCATGCGAACGAAAATGGTGTGGGGCGCGCTCTGGCTGGGCTCGGTGATTCTGGCGTGGTTTGTCGGCGGTTCGCGCGGCGAGGACTCGGCACGAGCGGCGAGAACGGGTACGCAAGCGCGCGGCGAAAAGACTACGGGCACGGTGCGGGCGAGTCGGGAAGTGGATCGTTCCGGCGACGAATTTGGGAAGGGGCGCGGGGAAGGGGGCGACAAGGCTCCCAACGCATCGACTCCGCCGCTGCCCGAGCCGATTCGCTACGACGAGATCAAGACTGCGGAAGAGTTCTCGCGGCAGGCGCTGGCGTTTATCGACGCACAGCTTCGCCGCGGTCCCGAAGGCCATCGCGCGCTGCTGCTCATGCTCTCCGAGTGGGACAAGCACGAGGACCAGATCGAGATGCTCTTCGCGAGCAATCCGGACCAGCTACCCAAGCTCATCTATCCGTGGATCCGATTGATCGTTCGGCGCGAGAGCGACGTGGTGGCGTTTGTGGACACCGTGTTCGCAACGGCGGCTGAAACACCGGAGTGGTTCGAGGCGATCAACGAAGATTCGATGACGTTGATCACCGAGATGATTGGGCCGATCCTGCCCGGCATGACATCCGAACAGACCATCGCCCGCATTCGGGAAAACCTCGGGAAGATGCTCAAGAAAGGTGAGGGAGCACTTCCGGAGGCGCTCGCGGAACATTACGACGAGCTCTCCGCGCTGCACCTGGCATGGGCCGGTCCGCTTGGCGTCGAGGAGGCGCGCAAGCTGCTTCTCGATTCGTCGCTGCCCGCGGAGGAAAAGTTGCAGGTCCTGCAGCGCACCTCCGCCGAGGCTGTGGTGGGGATCGAACTCGCGCCCATTCTCGCACCCGCGTTGCGCGAGGATCAGTGGGATGCGATCCAGCAGATCAAGCGCTTCAACCTCGGCGCCCGTGATCTGCTCGCACTGGACGAGGCGGTGTACCGGCTGACATGGGAAGACGAGGATTCCGGTTGGATGGTCCAAATGTACATCGACGCGACAAGGCGCACCGAGTGGACGCAGCAGCGTCCGTTCATCGAAGAAGGGGTGCGACGCGGCGGCAAGACCCGTATCGCGATGTTCCGCGCTCTTCATTCGCTCGATGAAGTGCCCGAGCAATTCGTCCGGCAGTTGCTCGCGCTATCCGATCTCAGCGACGACGAGCGCAAGAGACTTGAAGCGCTGCTGAACACTGACGACGACGGATAGACTCCCCCGCTACTGGGCCGACGTTAGTGCTCGGCGTCGCGTTCGGCTTGCGCCCGTTTGTTGGCGGCGCGCCACTCCGCGGTGGCGTGCTCGCAGGTCTCGCACTTGCGTCCCAGTTCCGTGCAGGGCGCGCCATCGGCTTGCGCCTGATCACACGGGGGAAGGAAGGGCATGCGATCCTCGTTGGTTTCGGTACTGCGCATGACCAAATCATGCCACGCGGCTTGGGTGCGCACAACTAAGTTGAAACCGGCGGGAATTGGTCCTCATTCGGCGTCGCTGGGATAGCAGATGTCGTCGTCGGTGCCGGCCTGCTTGTCGGGTCCGGCGCTGCAGATCCGGAACTTGCGCGGGCCCAGGGGCTGAATCGCGTAGGGCGTGCCCCAAGGATCGTTCTCGACGTACATGAACCCGGTATCCGGGCTCGCGTGAGAGATCGGTGCCTCAAGCTCCTTGAGATCCTGCGGAGCGTCTTTCTTCAAGAGCGTCATCCACAGTCTCACTTTGCCGTGTATGTCGCGGCATTTCGTCGTTGCGAAGTACCGCTGTTCGTCCATCGCCGTCGCTTCCGCCTCGGCTGTGCTGGGCGCGGGCTCCTTCGCGACGGGTTGTGTTGCCTCGCGGCAGCCCAGCGGGCCGAGGCATGTGCAGATGCCAAGCGCGAGGAGCGAGCTCCACCTTCCAATCACGTTCGGTGGAACCCTGGCTACTTCGGCGCCGCCGCGGTTTCGAGCATCAGCTTGAGTTCGTCGTAGCTGCTTGCGTCGGCGAGGTTGTGCTCGGTCAGGTTGTAGACGCCGATCAGCTCGTTGTTCTCGTCGAGGATGATCACGTCGCGATAGGTCACCTGCCACTTGGTCCAGACCTGTTCGGCCATGCTGTCCTGCAGCCACGGGATGTCCCGGTCGGTGCATGCCACGGCGTTGCCGGACGACGCGCTGATCTGGTTGACACCGAGTAGCTCGACGCCCGTACCGGCGAGTTCGATCTGCATCTGGTCGAGGAAGCCAAACTGGCTCCGACAGTAGCTTCACGTCGCCGAGCCGAAGTACCAGGCCGACACGTTGCCGATGTGATCACGCGGCGAGACATCGGTCTCGAACGACGGCGAAGTGGGGTTCACGTCGGGCAGGTGGAACTCCTCCTGCGCGAGCGAGATGACCGGTTCGGTGGTGCCCGAGGACCCGCCGCAAGCTACGAGCAGCAAGAGCGGCAGGGAGAGTATTGACGTGCGGACCATGGAGCCAGTATCGGCCATAGGTCACGTTACTTGGGGAATTCCCGGTCGGCGAGCGCGCCGTGATTGCGGACCATGTGCTTGCCGATTCGGCTACTTCCCCTTGTTGGCGCGCTTCTCGGCCTTCTTGGCCTTCTTCTCCTTGGTGGAGAGCTTCGGCTTGTTGCTCTTTGACTTTCTGACCTGTTCTTTGCCCATGGGACTCCTCCGCGTTGGCGCGCTTCGCTTCTGTCCCAACCGTCGAGGAGTCGCGGCGCGCCCATGCAGCGTACTTCAAAATTCAGATCAGGACCCCATTGCGCGGGTGTGATTCAGGACTTCGGCGACCTTCGCTAGCAGCACGGACATGCTCGTGGGCTTCTTGATGAAGCCGGCGAAGCCGGTCTCCTTGAGGCGGTCGAAAGTTCCCTGGTCCGCGAAGCCGGTGATCAGAATGACGGGAAGGTCGCTTCGGATCTTGCGCAGTCCGCGGAACGCCTCCTCGCCGTCCAGCCTCGGCATGCTGAGGTCCAGCAGCACGCAGTCGATCCGATCGCCCTCGCGGAGGAAGACTTCGACCGCTTCGCGCCCGTCACTCGCGCGCAAGACCGTGTACCCGGCGCTTTCGAGGATATCCCCGTGGACGTCGAGCACACGGGCCTCGTCGTCCACCACGAGGATGCACGCGCTCTGCGACCGGGACTTCGGTTCCGGTTCCGGCGGCGTCTCGAGGTAGTCGTAGCGCAGCGGCACGCGCGGCAGCAACACGGAAAACGTCGTGCCGCTCCCCGGCAAACTCTGCAGCGAGATCGCGCCCTTGTGGCCGCGCACGATGCCCTGCACGGCGGCCAGGCCGAGGCCGCGCCCGGTCGTTTTCGTCGTGAAGAACGGGTCGAAGATCTTGGCCTGGGTGTCGGGGCCCATGCCGGCGCCCGTGTCGCTGACCCGCAGAAGCACATACTCGCCGGCCTCCAGCGACTCGTGCGCGTGGCGAGCCTGGAGTTCGTCGCGCGTGTAGGTGCGAGCGCGCGTGCTGATCACGATGCGCCCCTCGTTGTTTCCGATCGCCTCGGAAGCGTTCGTGATCAGGTTCATGATCACCTGGCGCAGTTGACCGCGGTCCGCCACGACGCCCAGCGGCGTCTCGTTCATGTCGTTGACGAGGGTCGCCTTCTTGGACAAGGCCACCTTCAACAACCCGCCGAGCTCCTTCACCAGCGTGTTGCACTCGACCACCTCGGTCGAAATGACGCCGCGCCCCGCATACGCCAGCATCTGGCTGCAGAGGTCGGTGGCGCTCACACTCGCGGTCACGATCTCGTGCAGACGCTGCCTGGCTTCGGAGCCTTCGGGCAGGGCGCGTATCGCAAGCTCGGCGTTGCCTAGGACGGCGGTGAGCAGGTTGTTGAAATCGTGC
>CBDURV010000304.1:0-5634 GCA_965369495.1 uncultured bacterium | reverse complement strand
CCGGTCCTCCGTTTGTCCACAATCCCGGCCCAAGCGGGCCATATTCATGAAGACACGGTTCCGACGCGGACCTGCACGGCCATGCGTCGATTCGAAGGATTTGGGACGACGAATGCGTCGGACGCTGGCGAAGCAGTCTCGCGACCGCGAACGAGGGGTCCTGCTTTGAGAAGCAGCTATGGGAGTTCGGCCCGATTACTCGCGGGTAGTTGCTCATCAGCAGCTTGTGCAGATTCCCGTGTCTCGCAATCGTGCGCAAACGCCAACGAACGCATGCGGGATGGGGCGGATCGTTCACGACCACGGTCACGATCCCCGCGCAGACCGGCGCGCTGGTTCTGTGGGAATTGGTTAGTCCGTAGAGAGGCCGCAGGCCAGCGTAGAATCCGGGGCATGAGCCGCACGCATGCACCGCTACTAGTTCTAATCGCCCTCACGTTGGTGTGTCAGGCCAAGCCGAAGCGCGAACGGCTCACACAGTTTGCTCGCATGGTGCGGCAGCAAAATCACTCGGAAGATCCTGGACGCTGGATCGGGCAAACGTCCGTCCGGGAGTATCGACAGGTGGTGACCGGCATGCGCGTGGTCTTCGTCTCGATGATCCACGTTGGTGACACTGGCTACTACCGTGGCCTCACCCGGTACACACGCGAAGCGGACCTTGTGCTGTTCGAGGGGATCGGAGATCACAAGGCCGGCACCCGCATGAAGGACAGCGACCTTCCCGAGGTCGGCAACTGGATCCGACGTAGCCACGCGGCTGCCGCCAAGCTGATGAACCAACGCGGGCAGTGGGAGTGGGAGCGCGCCGTTGCGGATAAGCGCTGGCAGCGATTCGACCTCTCCCCGACTGAGTTCAAGAACGTCTCGGCGAGGATCAAGGAGCCGATCCTCCCTAACGAGTGGAAGAAGAGCGTGACGGAGCGGGAGAGAGTCCTGAAAGCAGGAACCGCGAAAGAACGCCTCAACGAAAAGCGCAGCTACGTGCAAGATCTGCTGTACGACCTTACCGATTCATCTCCGGATCCGAACGCGGCTCCCACGGGCATGGAGCGAATGACCTTTCACCGCGAGGTCAAGATGTGGAAAGTGCTCGAGGCGGCCGTCGAATCCAAGAAGCATAAGACCATCGTGGTTGTCGTCGGCGCGGAACATACGCGCGCCCTCGCGCCACAATTGATGAAGCATCTGTACTTCAAAGTCCACTCGTCCTGCTGGCACGATTTCCTGATCTATGACGATGCGGGTTAATCGGTAGTACGGCGTCAGACACGAATCTCCCATACGATCCCGCCCCCGTGCCTCGACACCTCGTATTCACCACCATTCTCGCGTTTGCGGGTGCGATCTACTTTTTGGTCGGCTGCGTCACGATCTCCATGTTCCGGGACGGCCTCGGTGGTGACGACCCGATGCTGAGATGGTTATTCATCGGAGTTATCTGCATCGAGTTTGCTGTCTCAGCGCTGATCGGAATCTCGCTGTTCAAGAAGTTCTCGCGAGGCGTGTTTCCGATCGCATGGACCGATGCTGCCCTGATCGCGCTCGCGATCGCATTCCCTCCCGCACTGGCCCTTTTTCTCTGGTGGTACCTGGGCGTGCGCAAGTCCATTCTCCCGCGGCCGGTCCGCTGACCAGCGCGGCGTGAGACGCCGTACTTCCTTCGTATCGCATAGGATGGACCGAAGTGAGCTCCAATACTCGTGCGCTGCTGCTTGCTGCCGCCATCTGCGCCGCTGTCGCAGCCGCCGTAGTAGTCGCCGCCGAGGTGTGGACGCCGACCAGTTACAGCGACGCCACTCGGCCCGTGCATCGATCACCGGAGTCAGTCTCGGCATCCCCGCCCGCATCGATCGCACCAAGCAACCCATCCCGCGTTGCAGTTCGCAGCCACGGCGAAACCCAGCTCCGGGCCATGCTGCAGGACCGTCCATCGCTCAAGTCGTTGGTTACGCCCGGTGACGAACTTTGGACGTGGACAGTGAGTCACTTTGACGGTGTGGGTACGGGGTTTCTCATCTTCTGGGACGCTGCTCTGCCGAACAGTCCGTTCAGGGCCGAGTGCCACCCGCCGTACGGGGAACGACGAGCGGCGATCCGCGTTCGCGGCCTGCCCGAACACCGCAGGAAGGCGACAACGGCCGCGTTCGAAGTATCGCCGACGCTTCAGGAGCTCTACTGGACACGCGTCGTGTTTGAGCTGTTGAATCTTGAAGGCACGCCGCAGTTCGTGAAGGCTCATCAAGATGCGCTCGCCGGTCGCCTGTCGCGAGACCAGTACATCGAGCAGTACACGAGAGCGGAGCACCAGGCCCTCTTGCGACGGGTCGCGTTCTACGAAACGGTCTGGGTTCCGTTCGCCGCAGGTAACGGCATGCAGTTGAAGCCGTGGCTCTGGCGGCACAACACCCCCGAGAAGTACGAAGACTGGATCGACCTCTACGGGGACTGGGACTCGCAGGGCGAGTACCCATTCGTGCCCTTTGGGGAGTACTTCGATGAGCACTATCGTGGCCGATAGAGTGACCCGGAGCGGCGGCGGTGCCACACAAACGAGAGCGGCCCTCGCCACTTTTGAATGACGAGGGCCGCTGCCCGCCGTCGCCCTCCGTCGCCCACTTCGTGGGCTATGGCGGGGCTATGGCGGGTCGATAACCGCTCCGCGGTTATCGGAACCAGAGCACAGCAACCACACCGATCAGCGCGGCGGCCATGAAGCTTGCCGTGAGGATCAGCATGCGCTTCATGTTCGCTTCCTGGAGGTAGAGCATCTGCTCCATGTCCTTACGCTGCGACTTGACCGATTGGTGCACGGTCTGGAGTGTCTTCTGCGTCGCTTGGTGGAAGACGTTGAGCTGCTTCTGGTTGCCGTGGTGAATCACGCGCGCCGTCTGCTGCTGCGCCTCGGTCAGCGCCTGCATCGCCTCCTGCTGCTTCTCGGAGCGGTCGCGCATTTCGTTGGGAATGCGCGCGACCACGTCGGCGACGTCGCGCATCGCCTGATTGCCTTCGCCGACCTTTTCGGTCAGTCCGTGCACCGCCTGCGCCTGTTCGCGCTGAGCGGTGGGAATCTCCTGCAGCGCATCGACCGTCTTGCGCGCGAGATCGTTCTGCTCTCGGTGCAGTTCGGGCAACTGGCGCAGGTACTCGGGCAACTCGCTCAGTTGTTCGGACAGATTCGCGGTGCGGTCGTCCTGCCGGTCGAGGCGGTCGCTGACACTGCCCAGCAGATTCGTCAGCTCCTTGAACGACTCGCCGATGGCACCCACCACCTCGTCGCGCTTGCGCAGTCCGCCCGTTCGAATACGAATGACCTGCTCCGGCACGGTGACCTTCGCGGTGGCTTCCGGCTCGGGGGCACTCGGGGTGCGCGCAAAGCCGCGCTCCTCGCCGTTCGATTCTTCGACGGATTGGACGGCTTCGGGCGCGGTCTCTTCCTGAACGCTCTCTTCGGGCTCATCGCCGCGCTTGCGGCCAAAGCCGAAGAGGCGGGAAACAATCGATTCTTTGGCCATCTTGGGTTCCATGCTCAACACCCTCCCATGGGCGGCTGACGACGGGATCTGGCACCAATGATGGCGGTCCGCTGAACGTGACGCACTATCTTGGGGTCCAACGCACTTTAGGGTACGAGATAGACGGGATTGGGCCAAGCCCGATTTCCGGCGGGCCTGCGGGGCGTCGGCTGAGTGAACGCCGGTACAAATCGCCGGTATCACAGCTATACTCCCCACATCATGCGACGTTCCGCCGACAGCCTGCGACTTAGCGCGCCCGCTCCTGGCTAGACGTACGCACTGATTTTCCCCGACTTTGGAGCCTCGCGTACGCGGGGCTTTTTTCATTACCGAGCAGCACGATGAACGAGACACGCACCCACCACCGCTACGACGCCCGGCGCGCCTGCGACATTGAGACGCATTGGCAGCGCATCTGGGCGGAACGCGACACCTTCAAGCAGGCGAATCCCGGCGAGGCCGGCTTCGACGCCTCCAAGCCGCGCTACTACTGCCTCGACATGTTCCCCTACCCGTCCGGCGCGGGCCTGCACGTGGGCCACCCGGAGGGCTACACCGCCACCGACATCGTCTCGCGCTACAAGCGCATGCAGGGCTTCAACGTGCTCCACCCGATGGGATGGGACGCGTTCGGCCTGCCCGCCGAGCAGTACGCCATCGCCACCGGCGTGCATCCCGAAGTCACCACCAGCAAAGCGATCGAGAACTTCCGTAGGCAGCTTTCCCGCTTCGGTTTCTCGTACGACTGGTCGCGCGAGTTCGGGACGATCGACGAGGACTACTACCGCTGGACGCAGTGGATCTTCCTGCGCATCTTCCACGCCTGGTTCGATCCGATGGAAAAGCGCGCGCGCCCCATCGCCGAACTGGTCGATGAACTCGAGCAGGGCCACGCCGCCGTCGGCAAGGGCCAAACGTTGCTGCGCTACGACCACGAGGCGAGTTCGGAATTGCCGGACGGCGCGCGCATGTGGGACGCGCTCGACGAGGGCGAGCAGCAGGACTTCATCAACGCCAACCGCCTCGCCTACGTGGGCGAGCAGACGGTCAACTGGTGCCCGAAGCTGGGAACCGCGCTGGCCAACGAGGAGGTCATCGACGGGCGCTCCGAACGCGGCAGCCATCCGGTGCTGCGCAAGCCGTTGCGCCAGTGGCTGTTCCGCATCACCGCGTACGCCGACCGCCTGCTGGAGGGTCTGCGCGACCTCGACTGGCCCGAATCGACCAAGGCGATGCAGAGCGAGTGGATCGGTCGCTCGGAAGGCGCGGAGATCGACTTCCCGCTCGTTTCGCCGCCCGAAACCGCGCCCAAGGCGTTGCGCGTCTACACCACGCGCCCCGACACCATCTTCGGCGCAACCTACATGGTCATCGCGCCGGAGCACCCGCTGGTGCAGATCGTTCTCGATCGACCCGGCAAGCGCACGGACACCGATGCGTTGCGCGCCTACGTCACTGAAGCGAGCAACCGCAGCGAGGTCGAGCGGCAGGAGAACAAGGAGAAGACCGGCGTCTTCACCGGCGCGTTCGCCACCAACCCCGCCACCGGCAAGACGATTCCCATCTGGGTCGCCGACTACGTGCTGATGGGCTACGGCCACGGCGCGATCATGGCGGTGCCCGGCCAGGACCAGCGCGACTGGGATTTCGCCAAGGCGTTCGACCTGCCCGTCTACCGCACCGTACAGCCGCCCGATGATTTCGAGGGCGAGGCGTATTCCGGCGACGGCCCCGCGGTCAACAGCGGCTTCCTCGACGGCTGCAAAGTCGCCGAAGCCAAGCGCAAGACGTTGGCGTGGCTCGTCGAAAAAGGCCACGGCCGCATGAAGGTCAACTACCGCCTGCGCGATTGGCTCTTCAGTCGCCAACGCTATTGGGGCGAGCCCTTCCCCATCGTCTGGGACGAGGCGGGGCGCCCGCACGGTGTCGGCTACGAGACGCTGCCCGTCGCGTTGCCGGCCATGAGCGACTACGTGCCGGAGGAGAGCGACGAGCCCAAGCCGCTGCTGGCCAAGGCGCACGACTGGGTCTCCACAACGGCCGGAGATGCAGGGGTTGCGGGGATCGACCCGTCTACGCCCATGCGTCGCGAAACCAACACCATGCCGGGCTGGGC
>CBDURV010000303.1:0-5657 GCA_965369495.1 uncultured bacterium | reverse complement strand
CCAACATCGCGGCGCGCTCGGGCAACTTCAGCAGCAACAAGCTGATCCAGTACACGTGGCCGATCGCCATGACCGGCCTCTTCTTCGGCGAACTGCACGAGCACGGGCTCTACCAGGCGGAAATGAAGAAGATGCTGCCGCGCGTGATCGCCATCCTCGACGCGGCGCAGCAGAAAAACGGCGGCTGGGGGCACCACGTCGTGCTGCAAGAGAAAGTGGAGCGCGCGCCCGTGCCGGGTATGGCCTTCGCGGGCGGCGGTTATCCCGACACGTTGACGGCTGCGTGCACCCAGGTGGCCATCGCGCTCGGTTCTTTACAGGGGGTCCGGGGGATCAAGAAATCCAAGTCGATTGCGCCCGCCGTCGACTACTACCGCGAGGCGCAGTTGGGCAACGGCTCGTACGGTTACGACGCCAGTCAGCGCAGCGCCGGCCAGTCGAAATCCAACCCGAGTCGCACCGCGGGTGCGGTCTACGCGATGCTGTGCCTCGGCATGAAGCGCGACAAGACGGTCGAGAAGAGCATCGACTACTTCATGGACGAGTTCGCATTCCTGCCGGAGGGGCACGGATCATCCACGCTCAACCTGTGGCAGGCCGCGCTCGCATGCCACGCCCTCGGCAAGAAGCCGTGGAAGCGCTTCCGCAAAGAATTCGAGCCGCGCATCATCGCCAACCAGGACGAAACGGGTCATCTCGCGTGTATCTGCGAAAAGCGCTCCTTCGCCGCAACCAATGACTCCGAGGACCCCTTCAAGGGCCGCGCGGGTGCGTTGTGGTCGGTCGGTGCGAAGAACTACACCACTGCGCTGCACGCCTACATCCTTCTTCTCGACCGCGGCAATCTGAAGTTGCACAAGCCGGCGGCCAAGAAGCGGACCACGACCAAATCGCGGCGCCGTCGGTAGTGGATGGCCAAGCGGCTTTGAGCTTTGAGCTTGGGGCTTTGAGTCGCGACCAGGCTGGCCTCTCGAGTTCGAATCCCAAAGCTCAGAGCCCAAGGCCCAAAGCCGTTCGCGTTAGTTGCTCACGAGATCGTCAATGACCTGAACTAGCGCCTCAACCACTAGGGCGAACTCCTCGTACTTGAGCTTATCCGGCGTATCGCTGCGCTCGTGATAGTGCGGGTAGCGGTAGGGCGCCGTGTCCGTCACCATGATCGCGTCGTAGCCGACCTGCCAGAAGGACCAGTGGTCGGACCAGCCGACTCCCGGCACGGCGGCGAAGGTGGCGAGGCCGTGTGAGGGGATCTTGGCGTGTTCGCGGAACGTCTTGACCGTGCGGCGGACGAGCGACACCGAGCCGACGTTGCCGACGAACGCGACGAAGTTGCCGACGTCCCCGTAGGCGGCCTTCAACGGCGCCGCGGGAAACTGCTGCGAATCCTTCTCGTCGCTGAAGTAGCCGAGCGTTTCCAGGCTGATCATGGCGACGATCTTCTCGTCGCGCTCCTTGCAACGCCGCGCGTAGTGCAGGCTGCCCATGTCGTCGGTCTGGAAGCTGGGCGGTTCCTCGTTGGCGAAGAGCACGAAGCGCAGCGTGCGCTTGGTGTCGCGCTTCGCGAAGCGGCGTGCCAACGCCAGCGTGGCGGCCACGCCGCTGCCGTTGTCGTTGGCGGCGGGGCAGTCCTGGATGCTGTCGTAGTGCGCCCCGACGACGACGATCTCGTCGCTGCCGGGGCGCTCCACCTCGATGTTGCTGCACGGGTGCCCCTGCACCTCAAAGGTCTGGCGCTTGGGCTCGTAGCCGGCTTTGTGGAGCTCTCTTTCGATCCACTCCGTCGCCGCCCGGTACTGGGCCGGGACATAGAAGTTCCGGTCGCCGATGACGCCGGCGATCTGCTCGACGTCGCGGCGCAGTTCATCGACCAGACGGCTCTCGGGCTCTGTCGGCTCGCCCGAGTAGCTGGCTCCCGGCATTCGGATCATGAACCACCAAACGCCGACGAGCAGCAGAAGCAGGACAATGCCGAGACCGGCCAAACGCTTAAGTCCAGCGCGTGTGTAGAGCTGTATTCCGGCCAACCGGCTATTTGCCTTCGTACTGCTTGTGGAACTCCTTGATGGCCGCCTCGAGCTTGGCCGCGTTCTCGGGATTCACGCTCTGTTTGCACTTCATGGCGGCGAGCATCACCGCGTGCGCCGACGTGAGCTGGGCGACGTACTTGGGATTCTTGGGCTTGATGCGCTGGTGCATGAAGTACTGCGCGATCGTGTCCTGGATCTTGGTGGCGTGCGACTCCTTGGTGGCGACCCAGCGCGCAAGCTGGTTGGCGGATTGCGCGTCGGAGTTGGCGGCCAGCGACGTGATCTGGGCCATCGCCTTGTTGACGGTGCTCTGGTCCTCGAGCATCGCCTCGAAGCGAAGCTGGTCTCCGTAGATGCCGCAGGGCACCTCGCAGTGCGCGGTGGCGAACTGCTGGAATCCGGAAATGAGAATGACGGCGGCGACGGCGGTGAGAGCGATCTTATTCATGGTTACCTCAGGGAGTACTTGGGGGTGAGCGGGCATTGTAGAGTGAACGAGCTTTGGCCATGTCGTTTGAGCAGTGGATTCTCGCCGCGATCGGGAGCGCAGCGTTCGCCGCCATCGGCACCTGGTTCTCCGGGCTGCCGTTGCGGCGTGCGGCGGCCGATCCGACCATCGCCGAACGGGTCCAGCGCCACCGCGTGCGATTGGCGCTGGTTGTCATCGCGTCCGCGGCCGCGACCCCCTTCCTGCTGGGCGCGCTGGATGTGGGAGTACGCGTGAACCCGTGGTTTGTGCCCGCCTTCAGCGGATTCCTCTTCGCCGCCGGCATGGGAGCGGTCGCGGGCGGCTATCCGCTGCGGCGCGCGCTCTTCGGGGAGCGCAACCCGCTGCCCATGTACGTGTGGATGATCCTGCGCGGCACGCTGGCGCTCTACGCCTACTGGATCACGATCCTGCTGCTGCCCTATCTGATCGACGCCGCCGGGTGGGGCGCCGCAATCGGCCTCGCGCTCGTGCTTCCCGTCTGGGGCGCACGCCATCCCCGCTACGTCTGCTGGATGCTCGGTGCGCGGCCCTTTGAGGACCCGACACTTGCACCCGAATTTGCGCGGGTCCTGAACGAATCGACGGCGCCACGTCCGCGCGTGCTGGTCTGCGGCAACGACTGCGGCAGCGTGCTCAACGCGTTCGCGCTGCCCTCGCTCCGCGATCCGTGCGTGCTTTTCACGCAACCGCTGCTGCGCGATCTGGAGCCGCCCGAGGTCGTCGGTGTCTTCGCGCACGAGGTGGCGCACCACGAGGACTTCGACGCTCCGACACTGCGACGCTGGCGGCTTGTCGAGTGTGGGTTGATTTTTTCGGGGGCTGCGGGGGCGGCAATGCTCCCGCTCTTTCCGGCTGGCCTGGACGCCGTATTCATGTGGGGCTGGCCGCTTGTCGTGCTGTTTGCGCTGATTCGACGCGCCCGCACGATGCAGGATCGCGAGCGGTACAGCGACCGGCGTGCGGCGGAACTTGGCGGCGACACCGAGGCGTACATCCGCGCGCTCGAGAAGATCCACTCCTCCGACGCGATACCGCGCCGCATCGCGGGCGATAGCGAGCAGCACGCGTCGCATCCCAGTCTCGCGCGCCGCATCCAGGCGCTGCGCAAACCGGCGGGCGGGCCGCCGCCCCCTCCTACCCAGGCAGATCTGGCGAACGAATCGATCTATCGTGCGCGCAACGACGACAGCAAGCTGCTGGTGCTGGAGCACAGCCGCGTGCGTTGGCTGAACGGCGAACTCGACGACCCAATCGACGAAATGGCGTTCGCGTACGACGAGTTGATGGAACTGCGCGTTGTGCTCAAGCGCGGGGGGGCGATTCTGCGCGCGGTCGATACGAACGGCACGACGCACGAATTCCTCGTGGCCCGCGACGATGTCGCGCGTCTGCAGGAGGATCTTGAACGCACCGACGAGCGGTTGGCACCGCCGCTCAAGGCCAAACAGGCGGATGGCGCCTACCTGCTCTCGTTCGTCTGCGTGTTCGCGGCGACGTGGGCGGCGCTGGATGACGCGTTCGGGCTGGGAACCGATCTGCTGCTGATGCTCACCTTGCTGTCGATGACGCGCCGTCGCACGCGCGCCGCCTTCGCAGTGCTGGGCGCCGTGGGGCTTGTCGCGGCACTTCTGCAAGGTGAGTGGACCGACTCGCGCCTGCTTGTGGCCGGCATCGCCGCGATCGCGGTGCTTGGGCTCGCGATTCGCGAGCGAACGTTACGCGCGGGGAGGCCGCTTCGTTGGGCATGGCTGCTCATCGTGCTGGGAGTATGCGGGTTCCTGCTGGTCGGAATGCGGTCGCCTGCGCTTGCACTCACGCTGCACGCCATTCCCGGTGGCACGCCGCTGGTCTATCTGCTCTGGGTCGGCGCCGCAGCGGCGCTGCTCGTCGCGGGCACGCGTGCGCAGCGCCGATGGGGCGCTCTGCTGGCGGTCGTGACGCTCGTGGCACTCGCCTGCGGGAGCGACTGGTTCCTGCGCGAAGTCGTGCGCGACCCGCTCGCCGTGAGCGCGCCGGATCCGGTTTGGCGCGAGGCGACCTACTGGAAGCGCGCGCAAACAAGGGTCGATGGCAGCCTGCGCGAACCCGAACTCTCCCCCGGCGGCCGGCGCTTCCTCCTTCGGCGATCCATCGACCGCTTCGTCGTGGGCGATTTCGAGGGGGAGCGAATCTGCATTACGGCGACGGACGTCGCGTTCGTCGATGACGATCGGCTGCTGCGGCTGGACGGCTTCGCGGGCGACTTGAAACTTCGGTTGGTCCACTGCGACTCCCCCGGCTTCCCGCTCTGGAGGTTGGAGCTCGGTGATTGGGGCGGTCGTGAGGCGGAACTGCATGTATGGGGCACCCGTTGGGTCGTGCTCATCGCGCGTGGGGGAGCCGGGACTGCGCGCATGCGCGGACAGATCGGCGAGTCGCACCACGACACCGACCGCTGGGGCTGGGCGATGCGGCACCGCGGTTGGCGCACACCGCTGCCCGGCGGGAAGCTGCTCAACCAGTACGCGGCCGCCGGCTTCGACCTGCAGATCACGGCACTCGATCGAGTCGAGGCGGACGGCGAATCGAACTCGCTGGTGCGGACCGGCGTGCCGGTGCACACGGGCGGATCAACCGGTCTGGCACTCTGTCTCGCGCGGCGGCCCGAGGGAGCGATCGCGTGGACAGTCGACGAGACGCTTACCGCGCGCTATCGCGTCGGGGATGCGCGCGCGTGGCGCTGGGACGGCCGGCGGATCGCGCTGCTCGAACCGTCTCGCGTGGCGCGCGTCGATCTCGTTGCGGGCACCGGCGTGCGCGCGCCGCTGCCCTACACGGTCGGCTGGGACGCCGAAATCGCGTTCGCTGGGGACAAGATCCTGATCCTGCGTGATGAGGGCCAGCTTGAGTTGATCGAGATACGATAGGCGCGTGTTTACCGTCGGTCACTCCAACCGCTCGCTGGCCGAGTTCGTCGCCGTGCTGGAGGAGCACTCGATCGACCTGCTGGTGGACGTGCGCTCGTATCCGGGGTCACGCCGCCATCCGCAGTTCGACCGGTTGCAGTTGGAACGCGAACTGCCGGCCGTCGGGCTTCGCTATCTCTGGCTCGGCGGCGAACTGGGCGGCATGCGCGACACGGAGCGGCCCGACTCGCCGCA